>NZ_JBLWMW010000021.1:0-57462 GCF_048515945.1 Pseudoalteromonas 'SMAR' | reverse complement strand
ACTACACGCAACTCGCGCAGCGGTTGAAGAAGGTGTGGTACCTGGTGGTGGTGTTGCTCTAGTTCGCGTAGCAAACAAGATTGCTGAGCTAACTGGCGACAACGAAGATCAAAGCCACGGTATCAAAGTTGCACTTCGTGCAATGGAAGCGCCACTTCGTCAAATCGTTTCAAACGCTGGTGACGAAGCATCAGTTGTAGTAAACGCAGTGAAAGGCGGCGAAGGTAACTATGGTTACAACGCAGCGACTGGCGAGTACAACGACATGATCGAAATGGGTATCCTTGACCCAACAAAAGTAACACGTTCTGCACTACAGTTTGCAGCCTCTGTTGCGGGTCTGATGATCACCACTGAAGCCATGGTTGCTGAAATCCCGAAAGATGAAGCTCCAGCTGCACCAGACATGGGCGGCATGGGCGGAATGGGTGGCATGGGTGGCATGATGTGATAAACATCACCCCCTAAGCACTTAACTGCTTCGAAGAGCCCGGCGAATGTCGGGCTTTTGCATTTTATAGCCCTACAGCAAAGCGCTTCCTTCACCATTAACTCATTAATTCAGCTAGCTGGATTTTTCATTGTTGGCTGCGAACATTTGTGTGTCAACTCGGTCTTATTTTATGTAGCGAAATGTCACATTGTGTAAAAGGCTGTGATCTTGCTTTACTTCCCATTGAGTCGGAGTAAAGTAAAGTGGTATCCAGCAGAAGGAGTAAATGATGAAACGCACTAAGATAATGCTCGCCTTGCTGTTGGCGCCTATGTTCGCGCTGGCGGGTGAAGCACAAGTCAGTTTTAAAGAGTTTAAAGAGTATCGGGACGTTCGCCCCAGTAATGAAACACGTGGGTCATATCATCAGCGTGTTGAAAAGCAATTACGCAAACACGTCGCAAAGCTTGCCGAGCAGCTACCTGAGGGCAATACACTGAGTCTTCATTTTGATGAAATTGATTTAGCTGGAGATGTACGTTACGGCGCAACAGAAATGCGAGTCATAAAACCTATTTACTTTCCACGTCTAACACTGAGCTATAAAGTCATTAATAGCCAAGGTGACGTATTGACAGAGGGAAAAGAGGTAGAGCTAAAAGACATGGCGTTTATGGATAGGATTAACCGTGGCTTAGACCGCTCATTTCAATACGAGAAGCGCCTGTTAACCGAATGGTTTGAAGACGAGTTAATAAAACAGCTTTAACGCGCTGTGAGCGCTTTGACTATTGCAGCAAAGCGCTCAACCATGTTGGCTACTTAAAAGTAGCCAACAACTGCAATAGGCTTTGTAGTTTTTTTACCACCAAAGCAAGCTGTTGCTCGTCAATTTTCTCGGCTTTAGAGAGCCCTTCGACATCAGCGGCAACATCCAGTACATAGGGTTTAAAGCGCTTTGCTTCAAAACTAAACCCCGCTTCTTCAGTAAAAAGCGCTTTAAATTTGCCGTGGCCTTGCTGCTGCAACTCATCAAGCTTTTTATCGGCATCCAGTGCTTGACGATAGACAATTTTAAGGTTGTCATTGAGTTTTTCTATTACGGTCTGCATGCTCTTTCTCGTGGCTTTAAAATTAAAGCGGTATTTTACGGCTTTCGCAGGCTAAATCAAATTCTGAAAGAAATAGTAAAAATGGCTGAGAATAAAAATATAAAAACGAGTCTAAAGTTTTACTTTGTGCTGTCGATACCCTATTTGATCCATCAAAAAAAGTTAGGTAATCACTTATGAATATTTCCGGAAGTAATCTACCAGCGATGTCTGGAGCTAGTCAAAGCGGCGAAGTATACAGCGCTGCCTTGGCAAAAAAGCAACAGAAAGCAGATGGACAAGCCGCACTTGCACTGATCGAATCTGCGGGGAATACTGCTTCGGCACAAACTCCAGCAAAGTCGGTTACAGCAACATTGGGCAATAATATCAACACCTATGCATAGGCGTTGATGGGCGTTGACCTTCGGTTAGTCCGAATCGTTCAAAGCAATAAATCGGTGCCTTCGGGCACCGATTTTTTTTGTTTTCTCTGTGAAGCCGACAAGCTCCAGCAAATAGAAATACTTTAGCTATATAATGATTAAAAATAGTTTGTCACACATTCAGTACTTGCTGTGACTTTGTAAGTGACTCAACGAACTAGAGATTACTTACAATGAAGTTTTTACTAAGCGCACTTTTATTCTTAACTTTTAACTCTTTAATTAAGCCAGTTCATGCCAGCTGCTTGGTTTCCAACGTATCTGGTCACGGTCAGCCCCTACTGCTCATGCCCGGGTTTCTTAGCGATGAAACTGTATGGCAGGATGTTGCTGCTGAAATGGCTAAAAGCCATCAGGTTCACCAGCTGGCAATTGCTGGATTTGGTAAAAACCCTGCGTGCGACCAAGCTGAGGACATTTTTAATCAAGCGCTACACGATGTCCGCAATTATATATCCAGCAACAAGCTCAATAAACCGGTATTTATAGGTCATAGTCTGGGAGGTTTGATGGCTTTTAAGCTTGCCTTATTGCAAGATATAGAGCTGTCAGGTGCGATTTCGGTTGATGGCCTACCTTTTATTGGACCCGTTTTTACTCGAGATAGCCGTACGCAGGTAGTAGACCTTTACCATCAGGCTGAATCGATGAAAAACTGGTATCAACATGCCCATGCATCACAGATAAAAATGCTGACCCAACAAGGAGTGGCGCAGCAAACTCAATTAAAAGACAAATACCAAACCTTAGTGGAGATGGCAGAACAATCTGACCCCATTACGGCTGGCAGCGCAATTTACACGGTGATGCAAACGGATTTACGCCAAGACTTAGATAATCTAAAACTCCCTATGTTATTGATAGGAGCCGCTGGAGGCTTTGAAAGTAAGGAACAGCAAGAGGCTACCCGTAAACTGTATAAGGCACAACTCAACCATGCTAAGCAGGTAACTTTGCTTATGAATAATCAAGGCCGTCACTTTTTAATGTGGGATGAGCCTAGGTGGCTAATTCATACCATCAAACAATTTATCAAGGAACGTATATGAATACTGAACAGCATACGTCAGGCTGCACTGGTGAATTACATTCTTATGTTGAGCGGGCCAAACTGGGTGACAAGGAGGCTTTTAAAGTTTTGGTGAGTAAGGTAACCAATACCGTTAATGCCATTGCACTTGCTATTACAAAAAACGTGCAAGACAGCAAAGATGTGACTCAGCAAGTGGTTATTAAAATGTGGCTGCAATTAGGCCAGTTAAACAATAACAACAGTTTATTGCCATGGTTGCGGCAAATCACTCGCTATACGGCCATTAATTATATTCGTAATAACAAAGCTAGCAGCACCCAAAATGAAAGTGATGAGACCTTAGAAGTATTGCTAAATAGAGTATGTGATGAGCAACACCAGCATGATAGCTTACTTATAAAGCAACAACAGAGCGAGCTTGTCGCCCATTTGATGGAGCAGTTGCCTGATGAAACTCGAGAAATAGTGGTACTTTATTACCGAGAAGAGCACAACAGTAAAGCCGTGGCGGAACTCCTTGGGCTGAGCGAAGCGACTGTGCGCAAACGCCTTCAGAGAGCCAGAGAATCACTAAAAGAAGATATGCTCGCCAAATATGGCAAAGTGATACTTGCCACAGCGCCAGTTGGTCTCGCCTCTTTGCTTGCCTCTGCGGCTATATCCTCAACCCCTGTTGCGGCTAGTACACTCGCCTATAGTGCGGTGTCGCAGCAAAGCTCTTGGTTTACTAAGCTACTCTATAGCCTTGGCGGGGCTGCCTTAGGTGGGGTTATTGCTGTATTTGCGAACACACTATCAATGCACTGTTTACTCAAGTATATAGATAACGAGTCAGATATAGCTCAGTTGCGGACAATAAAGAATAAGAGTAATGCTGCTATCGTCATTAGTTGCCTTTTATTTGCGTTAAGTTATAGCTATACCGAAGGCTGGTTGATGCCTGTGTTGACCTACACCGGCTTTATAATAGGGCTCATGAGCTATATTAATGTTGCTAATAAGATCTCGTTTCAGAGCCTAAACCGTCAAGCCAAAAGCAATGATAAGGCCGCCAAGTTGCTGGTTATGAGTCGTTTGGGAAGTAAAGTTGGTTGGGTTGCTGGAGTTGGAGGAGGGGCCTGTGGTTTACTTTATGGCTTATATGCCAGCGGACGGTTCGGCCAATTATGGTAAGTCAGTTGCATTTCAATACCAAGGCGACAGGTATTGAAATGCGTCGACTCATTCACTCAACGCTCTTTAAAGTAGGCCTAAATCAATAGGGGTTTTGCTCGGTTGCCCGCCAATTTCTCGCACTAACTTGGGCACCAAAAAGCCCGGTAAGGTTTCGAGCAGCTCAGCCATAATACTTTTTGCAGCGTCCTCACTGACATCATAGTGACTAGCCCCTTCCACTTTATCCAGTAAGTGTAGGTAATAAGGCAAAATATCGGCTTCAAACAGTGCCTCACTTAACTCTGCCTGAGCTGTGGCGCTGTCATTAATGTCTCGCAATAATACCGCTTGGTTTAGTAAAGTGACGCCTGCTTGTTTGAGTTTTTGCATCGCCGCCTTGAAAGGGGCATCAATTTCATTGCCATGGTTAATGTGGTTAACCAAAACCACCTTTAATGGACTTTGTGCTAAACGCTGACATAACTCATCGGTGACTCGGGACGGGATCACCACCGGCAGGCGACTGTGGATCCTGAGGCGTTTAATTTGTGGCAATTGCTCCAGTCTATCCAGTAACCAGGCAATCATTTCATCTTTGGCCATGAGGGGATCGCCACCGCTTAAGATCACTTCGTTTATTTCTGGGTGGCCAGCAAGGTACTCAAATACCGGCTCAAGGGTGCGTTTATTGACTTGGTTATCCTGATATGGGAAGTGACGGCGGAAGCAATAGCGGCAATTGACCGCACAGCCGGTTTTAAGCATTAACAACACCCGCGAACGGTATTTATGCAGCAGTCCAGGCACTGGCGCCTCTTGTTCTTCGAGTGGATCTTTAACATAGCCTGCTGCGCTAAGAAATTCTTGATGCTGTGGCAACACTTGCAATAACAACGGATCGGTGGCATCGCCATGGCGCATTTTAGCGATAAATGGCCGTGGAACTCGCATAGGAAACAAACGCTTAGCTTCGATGTCACGACTGTCAAAATGCTCTGTTAAGGATAACATCTCAAGCAGCTCTTTGACGTCGGTGACCACATTTGCCAATTCTTTTTGCCAGTTAGTCTGCAAATTTACTTCATTTATTTGTATCATTAGCAGGTTTATTACTCGAATATACGTAGAATTAGAGGATACGATGGCGAATTATAGCACCAACGAGTTCAAGGGCGGTCTAAAAATTATGATCGACGGCGAACCGTGTTCAATCTTAGAAAACGAAATGGTTAAGCCAGGTAAAGGCCAAGCATTTAACCGCGTTAAGATCCGTAAGCTTATCTCAGGCAAAGTGTTAGAAAAAACCTTTAAGTCAGGTGATTCGGTTGAAGGCGCAGACGTAATTGAAACCGAGCTGGCATACTTATACACCGACGGTGAGTTCTGGCACTTTATGAACAACGATACCTTTGAACAAATCGCGGCTGACGAAAAGGCAGTGGGCGACAATGTTAAATGGTTAGTTGAAAACGATGTCTGTACCATCACGTTATGGAACGGCAACCCAATCGCAGTCGCACCGCCTAACTTTGTTGAGCTTGAGATCACCGAAACGGATCCTGGCCTAAAAGGCGATACCGCAGGCACCGGCGGTAAGCCAGCAACTCTTTCAACTGGCGCTGTGGTTCGTGTACCACTGTTCGTTCAAATTGGCGAAGTGATCAAAGTTGACACCCGCAGTGGCGAGTATGTTAGCCGCGTTAAATAAGCGCAGCCAAGGTCAATGACAATCCCAGCCTTGGCTGGGATTTTTTTGGAGCATAATATGAGTCAAAGCGACTGGCAGCCCAGTGCTGACATCGATACTTTAAAGCGCCGAGCAAACATACTAAGTCAAATTCGCGCCTTTTTTGCCGCCCGTGAGGTGATGGAAGTCGAAACCCCAAGTCTGAGCCAAGCATCCGTCACCGACCCTCATCTTGAGACCTTTCACACCGAGTTTGTCGGACCGGCATACAGTAAAGGCTTGCCGCTATTTCTGCAGACGTCGCCAGAGTATGCCATGAAGCGGCTGCTCGCCGCAGGCAGTGGAGCCATTTTTCAGCTCAGCAAGGCGTTTCGTAACGAAGAGTCCGGTCGCCATCATAATCCGGAATTTACCATGCTGGAGTGGTATCGCCCAGGTTTTGACGAGTTTCAGTTAATGTCAGAGCTAGATGAGTTACTGCAAACGATTTTGGCTTGCCCAAAAGCGCAGTCTTTAAGTTATCAGCAGGCGTTTATTGACCACTTAGGTTTTGATCCTTTAACGGCGACCTTAGACGAATTAAAAGCGCAGACCACTCAGTATGGCTATGCTGATATCGCAGCCACAGAAGACAACCCAGATACCTTACTGCAGTTATTGTTTTGCATGGAAATAGAACCAAAAATTGGTCAACAGGCACCGTGCTTTGTTTATCACTTTCCGGCATCACAAGCCGCACTGGCGCAGCTAAATCCAAACGATCCGCGTGTAGCGGGGCGCTTTGAGTTGTATTATCGCAATATGGAGCTGGCGAATGGTTTTCATGAATTAACCGATGCCCAAGAGCAGCGTCAGCGCTTTGAACAAGATAACGCGTTACGTCAGCAAATGGGGCTGGCGCCGGTAACCATAGATGAACGACTGTTAGCGGCACTGGAAGCGGGCTTACCGAGCTGCGCGGGAGTGGCGCTCGGCGTTGATCGTTTGCTGATGCTGGCGCTCAACAAGCCCACCATCAGCGATGTCATTGCCTTTGATGTGTCACGGGCTTAACTGCGTGACACAAACCGGGTTAGCTCTTTGCGTGTGGTCTCACTGAGTTGCTGAGCGCTGCGGCACTCGGCTAGAGCATTGTCTATTTGGGTTTTCGATTGCAAGCCCAGCTCGGCAATTTGCTGCACCGCTTGATGAGTGTGTTTTTGCGTTTCTTCTAATTGGTGAACCGCGCTGACAATGTCCTCTAATTGCGCTTGGTTACGTTCAAAGTCATGACTCATCGACTTAAAGCCTTCGGCGGTTTCGCCAATGGCCCGCTCAGCAGAGCTAGAGTGCTCAATGAGCTGTTCAGACTCTTGGTTGGTTTCACCTACTAGAGTATTCATTTGATTAATAAAGTCGCTGATCTGCCGGGTCGCATCATTCACCTTAACCGACAGTGCTCGCACTTCATCGGCCACCACGGCAAAACCGCGTCCTGCCTCTCCTGCTCGGGCAGCTTCAATGGCGGCATTGAGGGCTAATAAATTGGTTTGATCAGAAAACTCTTCCACCATTTTGAGAATATTACGAATGTTTTCGCTGTTCTCTTTTAGTCCCGACACCGTACTGGAAAATTTACCCAATAAGGTGGTGATTTGTTTTACTTCTGCGACCAGCTTAGTGAGAGACTGCGATGAACCACGAACAAAGTGCAGGCTTTCGGTATTGGCTTGGTAAACTTGATCGGTATTGTGAACAATGCTTTCGAGGCTATGGCCCACCTGATCGGAGGCGGCAATAATAGTATCACCTTGGCTCAGCTGTTGTTGACCATATTCGGCCGTACTGCGCATTGACTCGGTCACGTCATTGTTGCTCTTAGTGGCTGCGGCGGCACTTTCATAGGTGCTGGCCAGCAACTGGCTGAGGTGAGTGGTAAAGGTATTGTATTGTTCACTGAGATCGCGAAACTCATCAAAGGTGAATTGCGGCAGTTTGGCATCCAGGTTGCCATCTTGTTTATTCACTCGCTCTAATGTGTCACGCATGGCTTGAACTGGGCGGACAATCAAAAAGCGCATGTAAAAAATGGTGAAACCAAAGGCCCCAAGGATCACTGCCGTGAGCAACCAAAATACCCCAAGGCCAGCGCCAGACTCAGTTAACTCGGCATAAAGCCAAACCAAAGCAATGACCTGAAAGAGTAATAAAAAGCCTAAATTACCGACTATTTTGCGAGTCAGGGTAAAGAAAAACGTTTCTTCGATAAAATTATACATGCGCATATACAAACTCATATTGGGCTCATCAATGTGCCACTTTATTGCTCTAAGTATAGATGAGCTAACTAGAATAACAATGGCAAAGCTTATACCATTCTGACTTAATACTTGAACAATTTGAGGGAGTAAATCTGACGCTAGCGGCGTTAAAAACTTCTTATTTAGAACAACTAAATAGCAAAATTTTTGCCTTGCTATCGACAAGATTTTCTCGCCTCAAAATAGCCCACTTAATTAAGCAAAATGGTATTACAACTAGTTAGCGCTCATAAGCACCTATCCGTTGTAAGTACATCTTGGTTTGGCAGGGAAAGTTGGTAAAAATACCATCCACGCCCAAATCTAGCATTAACTCTATATCTTGCTGTTTATCGACCGTATAAGCAAATACCTTGAGACCACGGGTTTTTGCGTCTAACACATACTCATGATTAATAAAGTTTTTATCCATATGGATACTGTAGGCATGGAGCGACTCGGCGAACTGGGCGTAGTGCACCGGAATTGAGGCGGTTAATGCGCCAATTCGGACCCAAGGTAATTTTTGTTTTAACCACAATAACTGATGGTGATCAAAAGAGGAGAGCAGTAATTGTTCTCGAGTGATCACGCCGCGCTGAATGTGGTCTTCAATATAGTCGACAAACTTATCCAGACTAAAGGTATGTTTAAGTTCAAGATTTATGTCTGTTTGTGTGCCAATGGTATCGAACACCTGCTGCAAAGTGGGGATCCCTTGGCCTTTACCGGCATCTAATTGCGCCAGGTAGGATTGTGGCTGTTGATTAACTCTGCCAACGCCATTGGTGGTTCTATCGAGCCAAGTATCATGAATAATGGCATAATCGTCAGCACAACTTTGCACATCCAACTCGATACCATCCACCCCCACATCTAAGGCGGCTTGGATGGCGGCCAGCGTGTTTTCTGGATAGCTGCCACTGGCGCCGCGATGTGCTAACACTTGAATCATGCTTTTTTCCTTGTAATAGACCAGGTTTCAAAGCAGGCTGCGCTTATCACCAACAGCCCGCCTATGAGGGTTGTGAGCGTCATCGTCTCTTGCAACAGAATATAAGCTAATACCGCTGCATACAATGGCTGTAGGCAAGAAATTAACCCTGCCGTGGTGGCCGATAAATAGCGTAAGCTAGAGGCAAATAACGCATGGGGAATAGCGGTGAATACCGCGCCCGCCAGTAGCAGTAGCCAGACATTTTGGTTTGAGATGGAGCCTGGGGGAACTTCAACAAATGCGGCTAGCATCACGCAGGCCACCAAGGTTTGATAGAGCATGGTTTGTGGCCCACCATAGTGGGAAAAATATTGTTTTTGCAATAGGTTGCGCAAAGCAAATAACGCCCCAGATACTACCCCAGTGAGTACCCCTAAAGTCACTTGATTGCCCAAGTCAGCCGCAGGAACCAGCAAATAAATACCAAACAACACTGCCGCGGCACTGAGCACATCTTTATTTTGCACTCGGGTGCGGGTAAACAGGGGTTCTAAAAATACCGTGATCACCGGATAGGTAAAAAAGGCAATGATCCCCACTGCCACTCCAGCCATTTGCATGCCAGCAAAATAGGTGACCCAATGTAAGCCCACAATCACACCCAGCAGTAACGCCGTAAGGTAGTCTTTGCCATAATTAAGGAAGATCTTTTGCCGCTGTACCGCCAGTATCGCTAGCAAGGTAACAAAAGCAATGGCTGTTCGATATACGGTGATATCCAGCGCTGACAGCGAGATCAATTTTGAAAATAATGCCGTCCCGCCGAATAATAACACGGCACTGTGGAGCGACAGCAGCGCAGATTGGTGTGGTTGCATGGTGTTGTCATGATGATGATTTTTGCAGCAGTCTATCATGCTAAAGCAAGCTCGAATAGCATTCGTCGTGTTGATGACAAGTGTCACTATCTATTCTGATGAGTTGGAGATATATTAGGCAAATGCATGATGATTCAACAGCTTATTATTAACACGTGAGAGTAAATTGTGACCCTGACCACTGACTTTGCCTTGGTAGATAAACGGCGTTCTTTTTGGAATGCTGGACCGCTTATCTTTTCTACCTTTTACTTTTTTCCGCTGGTATTTACTTGGCAGCAAAACAGTCTCACCGAGTTGCTGTTGCAATTTGTTATTTACATTGCCTTCGTTGCTTTGTATTGGCGCAGCATTAGTGCTGTCGGTCACACGCTAGTCAGCAATATTGTGCTGATGACCTTACTTTGTATTGGCGGCAGTTTTGTCACCACAGGAACCAGCTCACTGTTTGGTTTTATCGCTTTTTTCTGTGGCTTTGGGCTAACCAAACCCTTCAAAATTGTTGCTTTTATCATGTTAATTGTCCTCATACTACTCACTACTCACTTTATCGTTGGTTATTACTCTGTGTACTTTTTAATGCCGGCGCTGTGTGTTTCCGGTGGTTTATTCTTTTTCGGCTGGATGGAGTATCGCGAGCGCATTCATCGCGAACTGAAACGCCAAAGTGATGACGAAATTAAGCGCTTAGGTGCTGTAGCTGAGCGTGAGCGTATTGCTCGTGACTTACATGATCTGCTTGGCCACTCACTCAGCTCCATTGCCTTAAAAGCAGAATTGGCGGGTAAGTTCATTAGTGCCAATGCGTTATCGCAGGCGCAAGCCGAGTCACAGCAAGTCGCTGCCTTAGCGCGAGAAGCATTGAGCGAAGTACGCCAAGCAGTTAGTGGTTATAATAAATTAGCACTGGATGCGCAGCTGCATATTTTGGCGTCGCGGCTAAAAGATAAGGGCATTGCCGTGACATCGACTTTGCAAGGTGTTGAACTTGAGGCCAAGGTGGAAGCTGGGTTGTGCTTCTTTGCCAAAGAAATTTGCACCAATATTATCCGTCATAGTGATGCCGACAAAGTCACTATTCGCTTACAGCAAGAGCAGACGGCAGTGGTATTACAGATAAGCGAAAATGGCTCTGTGCAGTCAATTACCGAAGGCAATGGCCTCAGTGGCTTGCGTCAGCGATTGGAAGCATTGGACGTGCAGTTTCAGTATCACATTAGTCAGGGCGTATGTTTTAGCGCCCGCGTTGAGAGGCCAGTATGATAAAAGTTTTTATTGTTGAAGATCAGGCGCTAGTACGCGGTGCCATAGCCGCTTTATTAGGGTTAGATGCCGAAATAGAAGTGGTTGGAGAGGCTGAAAATGGCGCCATAGCAAAAAGCCGATTAGCCACATTACCTCACGTGGATATTGTGTTAACCGATATTGAGATGCCAAAAGTTACCGGCTTAGAGCTGGCACAGCAGCAAAAGCAGCAACAGTCATCAAGCAAAGTAGTGATCATGACCACGTTTTCCAAGGCGGGCTACATTCGCCGCGCGATTGCAACTGGGGTGCATGGTTTTGTGTTAAAAGAAGCACCCAGTGATTACTTAGTCTCAACCTTGAAAAAGGTGCATGCTGGGCAGCGAGTCATTGACCCTGAGCTCGCCCTATATGCATTGGAAGATACCGATCCGTTAACGGATAAAGAACGCAAAGCTCTGCGCTTAGCATCTGAAGGCTTAAAAACGGCAAGCATTGCAGAGCAACTTTTTTTAAGTGAGGGCACGGTGCGTAATTACCTATCGGAAGCCATTGCCAAATTACATGCCACTAATCGCGTAGATGCAGCAAGAATTGCTAAGCAAAAAGGGTGGCTGTAATTCAGTGTAATCAATATTTTCAGGGTTATACTTCAAAATGCATCAATCAGTGAATATACTTTATCCTTAATAAGTAATGAAAATGTATTAACTTAAGGCACCATGGTTGATCCCAAGCAACTTCTCTTAATGACAGCAATAACCACAGGAGTGTGTGCAATCTTTATGTTTGTCAACTGGTTGTTGAACCGTGGCATGCCAGGTGTGCGGGATTGGCTATTATTTGCGGTGTTAACAGGCTTTGGTTGCAGCTTGTTGGCGGCAAACACCTTACCATTAACCTGGTCTATCTTTATTCCAAATATTGCAATGTTTTTAGGGCTGTTCTATCTCGCGCGTGGGGTTGAGCTGTTTTTTGAAACGCCAGCACTGCGCTGGCCATGGTACCTATTAGCCCTGATCACAGTCCCAGCATTTGGCTACTATCTCTATGTTGATTACAACTTTATTGCCCGAGTGGTGATCAATTATTCATTTTGGGCACTGGCGTTAGTGTTGTGCTTACGGGCACTGATATTAGGCCAAGATAGATTATCAAAACACTTTAGTGCTGCGCACTGGGCGTTTGCGCTTTCCTGTCTATGCATGCTGGTGGTGTTCACGCTGAGATTAATCATGGCAGGAGGTTTCTCTGCCGCGGATACCCTTGCTACGGTGAATTGGGTAAATAAATTCTTTTCCACTTCAGTTACCGTGATGCCCTTGCTACTGTGTTTTTCATTGTGTTTACTGTGCAACAGCCGCAGAGAAAAAGAATTGGCAACTTTGCAACGCAAAGCAGAACAAAATGCCCAGGCCAAAGAGCGCTTCTTAACCCTGTTAAGCCACGAATTAAGAACGCCGTTGAATGCCATTGTTGGTCATGCGGAGTCGTTGAAGAAAGTGCCGCGGGAGCCCGGTAAGCATAAACAGCTGTGCGACACTATTGTCCATGCGGCGATGTCGATGTCAGACTTAGCTAATCAGGTATTGCTGCAAGCTAAAGGCGAGCACACGCAACAGCATAAGTCGTCGGTTTCGGTGGTGCGCTTAAGTGAAGAGCTGCTGCGTCTGTTGCAACCCTTAGCGAATGCCAAAGCCCTTGATTTACAGCTCGAAGTCAGTGGTATTAACCCTGAAGACAGGCATCAAGTTGAACAAGACACCCTGGCTCTGGTGTTAAGAAACTTACTTTCCAACGCCATTAAGTACACCGATAGCGGCAGTGTAACGCTGTGCATTGAAGCCGAAGCAGAGCGCATGGGCAAGCAAACATTGCAGTTTTTAATTAACGATACTGGTAAGGGGCTCAGCCAAGAGCAACTGGACAAGCTCTTTACGCCGTTTGCAGGCAATGACAGCAGTAGCTCCATCAATGAAAGTGCTGGCGTGGGCTTAGTGCTATGTAAACAGTTACTCAATAGTATGGATGCCGAGCTTGGAGTACAAAGTGAACAAGGCAAAGGCACCACCTTTAGCTTTAGTGTCGTTGCAGAGCTCGGTGAGCAGCAACAAGCTGAAGCGCCAAGAAGTGGCGAGCTATTGCCACTGTCGGTATTAGTGGTGGAAGACAATGCCATCAATATTGCGGTAATGAATGATTATTTAGCTGAGATGGTGACCCAATATCGTATTGTCAGAACCCTTGGAGAAGCGGAAGTGGCCTTGTTAGAGCACCATTATGGCCTGATGTTTTTGGATATGCGCTTGCCCGATGGCAATGGCTTGCAGTGGTATAAAAGCGACTTTCAAAAGCTCGGCTGCAACTCGGAGGTACCAGTCATTGCCCTGACTGGTGACAGTGAGCCGCAGCTGCGACGCGACTGTTTGCGTGCTGGGATGCAAGAGTGTTTAACTAAGCCAGTGACTCCCAGACAGCTGTATACTACCATGCAGCGAGTCAGTAAGGCGAAGGCCTCAAGGCTGGAGTGTAAAAGTTTAGTGGATCAAGCGCGCTTTATGGCCTGTGTTGAACAGCAAGAGCCGCAAGTGCTAGCGACCAAGTTGATGTATTTAGCCGATCGGTTTGAGTATGAAATTGCGCAAATTAAAGGACTGGCGGAATTAAATATCATCGATTTAGCCAGTGAAAAACTGAGTTATATTGAGCAAGAAGCTTTGCAGCTAGGCATGGTGAATTTTGCTGAGTTTACTCAGGCGATTGCGGAGCAGTTACGCTTCAGTGATGAGTATATTGATTGGGATGCACTGGCCGGTGTAGCTCGGCAGTCGGTGGAGCGCTTAATGGAGCTACATAATCAAGTTATTCAGCCAGGTGACCCGCAAGCGGAAAAAGATTTAACTGCATAAAAAGTTTCATCGAACTTAACCTAGGTCATTACGATATTTTGCGTTAAAATAAAGTCATAATTTATTCAACAAGAAAGTAATGCCAAAACAGGATCCCTATCTCAACCGAGAGCAAGAAAAATACGAAAACCCCGTTCCCAGTCGTGAGTTTATTTTAGAGCACATCAAAAACGCGACTAAGCCCGCTTCTTTTTCAGCGCTTTGCAACGACCTAAAAGTCCTCGACGACGAACGCCAGATTGCCTTTAAGCGACGTTTGCGTGCCATGGAGCGCGATGGCCAGCTGCATTTTAATAAATTTAAATGCTACGTCATTCCCAGCGATGACGGGCTAGTTAAGGGCAGGGTGATAGGGCATCGTGACGGTTTTGGCTTTTTAGAAGTTGAGGGCGAAGCAAAAGACTGGTTTATCACCAAATATCAGATGGAGCGTGTGCTGCACGGCGACTGGGTATTGGCCAAAGCCGGTAGTCGCGGCTCTGGCGGCAAAGTAGACGCCCGCATTGTGCGCGTGCTAGATAAAGAGCGCACGCCGGTGGTGGGTCGCTACTTTGTGGAGCACGGCATGGCTGTGGTGGTGCCTGAAGATCCGCGTATTTGCCAAGATATTATTATTCAACCGGGGCAAGAGAATGGCGCCCGTCATAACCAAATGGTGCAGGTCGAAATTACCCAAAGTCCGAGCAAGCAAATGAATGCCGTTGGCAAGGTGCTCGAAGTACTCGGCGACCATATGGCTCCGGGAATGGAAATTGAGGTGGCGCTGCGTAACCACGATATTCCTCATGTGTGGCCAGAGGCGGTAGAGCAGCAAGTGGCCGGCTTAGGTGAGTTTGTTGCTGAAGAGGCGAAAAGCGGCCGTGTCGATCTGCGAGATTTACCGCTGGTTACCATTGACGGTGAAGACGCGCGTGACTTCGATGATGCGGTATTCTGTGAGCCGAAAAAGTCCGGTGGTTGGCGCTTATGGGTGGCCATTGCCGATGTTTCTCATTATGTTGGCAAAGGCACGGCACTCGACAAAGAAGCGATTGAACGGGGCAACTCAGTGTACTTTCCTGAGCAGGTAGTTCCTATGCTACCCAAGGTACTCTCTAATGGCTTATGCTCACTCAACCCTGAAGTCGATAGATTGTGTATGGTAGCAGAGATGACGGTCTCGGCAGCCGGGCGCTTATCTGGCTATCGCTTTTATGAGGCGGTGATGAATTCCCATGCCCGTCTTACCTACACTAAGGTTCACAAAATCTTGCAAGGTGACGAAAAGCTGCAAGCCGAGTATGCGCCTGTAGTGCCACACCTGAGCGAGCTACACAAGATGTACATGGCGCTAAAAGCGGCGCGGCAAGAGCGTGGTGCCATTGAATTTGAAACCTTAGAAACCCGTTTTGTGTTTAATGCCCACCGCAAGATTGACTCCATTGTGCCGATTGTGCGTAACGATGCCCATAAGCTCATTGAAGAGTGTATGATTTTGGCCAATGTCTCGGCCGCCAAGCTATTAGAAAAGCACGAGGCGCCTTGTTTATACCGAGTGCATGATGAGCCCGATCCTGAGCGTTTGAGTCAGTTCCGCCAATTTTTGCAAGATTTAGGCATTGAAAGCCAGCTCAGTAATGAGCCCACCCCGCAAGAGTTAACCGATGCTTTAATTGCATTAGGGGAGCGCCCGGAGAAAGAGCTGATCCAAACCATGCTACTGCGCTCAATGAAACAGGCAGTATATCAGCCGGAAAACATCGGTCACTTTGGCTTAGCGTTAAAGTCCTATGCGCACTTTACTTCGCCCATCCGTCGTTACCCCGATTTGGTTGTGCATCGCGCCATTAAGGGCATTTTAAAACAGCAAGGGCAGCAGGTCAGCGGTGAGTACGATTACCCAGAAGAAGAAGCTAAGCAGCTGGGTGAGCAATGCTCAATGACCGAGCGTCGCGCCGATGATGCCACCCGAGAAGTGGCTGATTGGCTGAAATGCGAATTTATGCAAGATCATGTCGGCAGTGAGTTTACTGGGGTGATTTCTTCGGTGACCAATTTTGGCTTGTTTGTCAGGCTCGATGAGCTGCAAATTGATGGCATGATCCACGTCAGCAACTTAGGCCATGAATATTTTCACTTTGATGGTGCTAAGCAATGTTTGATTGGTGAGCAAAGTCACACTGTGTTCCGTTTAGGTGATAAGCTCAATGTTGTGGTTGCCTCGGTCAGCCTAGATGATCGCCGAATTAACTTAGCCTTAGCCGAAGAAGGCCAGCCCGATCGTTATGCTAGGCGTCGCAGTAACAGCAAAAAGTCTGGCAAAAGCGTGCGTGAGCAATTAAAAACGGGCAAGGTGACTGGCGCGAAAAAAGCGACTGGCAAACAGCATGAGGAAGAGGGAAGCGCAAAGAAAAAGCGCAAAAAGACCACCCCTAAGGGTGAGCTAAAAAAAGGCAAAAAAGCCAGCAATGCTAAGGCCAAGAAAAAGGCCAACGCAAAAAAGAAACCCAAAGCGGGCAAAGCGAAGCGCCCAGGTAAAAACGCCAGAAAGCGCGATAAATCATAAAGCCGGAGCTTGAAAGTGAGTAACGAGTTAATTTTTGGCTTTCATTCAGTGGAAGCCATTTTACGCAGCGCCCCAGAGCGCTTTTTAGAAATTTATGCCTTAAAGGGACGTGACGATAAACGCCTAACTGCGGTCGTTAATGAGGCCCGTAAGTTTGGTATTTCGGTGCAGTTTATGCAGCGCAAAGCCCTTGATAACAAAGCCAAAGACGAGCAGCACCAAGGGATTATTGCCAACGTTAAAGCGGCGCGCACGCTAAATGAAAAAGATCTTGATGACATCATCGCCAAAGAGACTACGCCATTTTTCTTGGTGTTAGACGGGGTTACCGATCCCCATAACCTTGGAGCTTGTTTACGTAGCGCCGATGCGGCTGGCGTTCACGGCGTTATTGTGCCAAAAGATAAGTCCGCCAAGCTTAATGGCACGGCGCGCAAGGTTGCCTGTGGTGCCGCTGAAACCGTACCATTTATTCAGGTCACTAACTTGGCCAGAACGCTGCGCGATATTAAAGAAGCAGGAGTTTGGGTAGTCGGCACTGCCGGTGAAACTGACACCACGCTCTTTAATGCCAACTTAACTGGCCCAATGGCGGTGGTGATGGGAGCCGAGGGCGATGGCATGCGACGTTTAACTCGAGAGCATTGCGATGAGCTGGTTAAAATTCCAATGGTCGGTACTGTTTCAAGCCTGAATGTTTCAGTGGCAACTGGGATATGCTTATTTGAAGTGTTAAGGCAGCGTACCGCGCTGTAAGCTAAATCAACGCTGCTCGGTGCCGAGCAGCGTTAGCTATTCTTATTCAGCGGCTTAATCAGCCAACAGTAACTTTTCTAACTGCTGTAAAGCGGTCACAGTATACGTGGGCTTAATATGCTCAGGGCAGCTTTGTCCCGGATGTTGTAACCAGCAGCTGTCGATGCCAAAGCGGTTGGCTCCCAAAATATCGCTGGCTGGCGTATCCCCCACCATTAATACCTTAGACTTTTCCGGTTCACCGAGCAGCTCAAACGTATGGGCAAAAATACTGGGGTCGGGTTTGGCGCGACCCACCAACTCTGAGATCACCACGTGACTGAAACGATCGGCTAAACCGGTATGCTCTAGGCGGCGCTGCTGCAATGCTGCAAAGCCATTGGTGATGATGGCTAAGGTACATTTACCCTGTAGCGCATCGAGCAGTGAGCGGGCGCCTGGAAGCGGTAAGCAAATTTCGGCCATGGCATCCAAAAAGCCATCATTGAGTGTTTGTGGCGCCACATCAAGCTTTTCTGCCCAATGTTGAAAGCGCGTAACTTGCAAGGTTTTGGCGTCAATCTCACCATTTTGATACTGCACCCACAATGGCGCATTCAACTGGCTATAGTGTTGATAATCTTCCTCGGTAAAATGAATACCGTATTGCGCAAAGAGCTTTTCTAAGCCCCGTTGGGCATTAAAACTAAATAGGGTTTCGTCGGCATCAAAAAGAATATGGCTATAACGCATTAGTACAACTCTGGGTGGTTAAATGGTGCCATTGCAAGTAACAAGGCTTGGGTGTAACTGCTTTCACGGGTAGCAAGGTGATTGGTAAGTAAGCCAATGGCGCCACCTTGTTGCTTAATGTTTTTGGTGTTAAACAGGTCGTCCATCACGAATCCGAGCTCTTCGCCTTGCTCGAGACGCTGATAGACCTTTGCTGGTAGCGGTAAATTGCAACTGCGACCAATGCTGGTTCGAGTATCTGAAGCGATCACTACATAAGCAAAGGTGGCGGCACCGTAATCAAACTTTGCCGCTCCACCTTCCATGGCGCAGTAATAATCGGCTTGGTGATGTTGCTGCAAGAAGAGTACGCGGTTTTGCGCCCCCAGTCGGGTTTGCTCTTCTCCTAGCGGTTGATCGGCAACTTGGCTTGGTGCAGCAATGCCAATGCAGTCAATTTCTGCGTGGCTAAAATACTGCTGAAAAATACGCTTTGCTGCGTTTATTTTTACCGGGTTTTTTGAACCCACTAACACCGTGAGTTTTTCCATCTTGCCTACCTGTGCGCTGAAAAACGACAGTGTAAAGGCTGCTGGTTACAGGTGCAACTGCCCCGTTAGATGGGTAAATCCACAGGGGCCATATTTTCATAGGCGCGCTTTTTTACCAGCAGCTCTCTTATAAGTGGTGTTAGCACTAACTCCATGGCTAAGGCCATCTTGCCACCAGGCACCACCAGAGTATTAACTCGCGACATAAAGCTGCCTTCTATCATTTGCAGATAATAAGGGAAATTGACTTCGTCGATGCCGCGAAAGCGGATCACCACAAACGACTCATCCAGTGACGGAATGTCTTTGGCGCTAAAGGGGTTCGAGGTGTCAACCGTTGGCACGCGCTGAAAATTAATATGGGTACGGGAAAACTGCGGCGTAATATGATTAATATAATCATCCATAGAGCGCACAATAGACGACATCACCGCTTCTTTAGAGTGACCGCGCTCACTGGTATCGCGGATCAATTTTTGGATCCACTCCAAGTTGATGATAGGCACCATGCCAATTAATAGGTCAACGTGGCTGGCGACATCATGCTCTGGGGTCACTACACCGCCATGAAGGCCTTCATAGAATAGCATGTCGGTGTCGTTATCCAGTGCTTGGTAGGGGGTAAATGTGCCTGGCAGCTGATTGTAGGGGACGGCATCATCAAAGGTATGCAGATAACGGCGCACTTTGCCATTACCGGTTTCACCATAGCTTTTAAACAGCTCTGCCAAGGCCCCAAAATCATTGGCCTCCTCACCAAAATAGCTAATGTGTTTCCCTTCTTGCTGGGCTTCACGGCGCAACTTATCCATTTCTGGTCGCGTGTAGCGGTGGAAACTGTCGCCTTCAACATAGGCAGCCTTAGTATTCAGGCTACGGAAAATATGTTTGATGGCGCTGGTGGTGGTGGTGGTGCCGGCACCAGAACTACCGGTGATCGCGATAATGGGGTGTTTATCTGACATCATCTTGCCTACAAATTTGTGCTGCGTTAATTCGATGTTACGCGAAGAGAAGTTTTTGGCAAGCTTTGCTTGTGAACCTAGCTTGGGTATCATTGCTACAGTAACGTAATAACGAAAATTATAATCGCAAGGAATTAGTCATGCTTACATCATTTCGCGGCAAGTTTACAGCAGGCCTACTGGCCGCGCTCTGTAGCTTACCTGGGGTGGCACAAATGCCAAAAAGCCAAATCTGGCTGGCCGAACTAGAACCCGCTTTTCATGCCCGCCCCATTACCGATGATGGCGCTTACCATAACCAGCCTGTGGTGGTGGACAATGGCGTTTACTACACCAAGGAAGTGATTGCTGGCGACACCCAGCAAACGGATCTGTTTTTTTATAACTTTGATGAGCATGCCACCAGTAACCTCACTATGAGCCCTGAGTCAGAATACTCACCGACTTTACACCCCAATGGTGAAGGGCTAAGCACCATAGTGGTGGAGTCGTCTGGCGCGCAAAGGCTGTGGTTCTACCCGTTTGATAGCAACCAGCCACGCCAGAGAGTATTTGAGCACATCAAGCCGGTGGGCTATCACGCTTGGGGCGCAAACCAAGATTTAATTTTATTTATTTTAGGTGCTAATGAACACCTCCCTCATACACTGCAATACACCGACGTTCGTGGTCATCGACCAGAAATCATCGACGAAGACATTGGCCGCACCTTAACCTTTAATGCCGCGCGAGGTGTATTTGGTTTTAGTTACTTGGTTAATAATCAAATGTGGTTTGCCACTTACCAGCCCAGTAACGACCATATTGAGCGCTTTTTTGCTTTGCCAAAGCAGGTGCAAGATTATGCTTGGCTGGATAAAAACCGAATTGCCTATGCACTTGATAATCGCATCTACTACCGTGACCTTAGCGCGCCGAAAAAAGTGCATTTAATGAGTAACCTCTCGAGTTACTGTGAAACCACTATTTCTCGGCTCAGCTTTCATCAGCAAAAACTGGCCTTTGTTTGCGCCACTAAGGCAGGCTAACCGAGGTAAACTTGTATACAATGACAAGCATTGCAAAATTAATTTATCAAGATAGGAAATAGTATGGCGATACTAGTCACCGGCGGCGCTGGGTACATTGGCTCCCATACCGTATTGGAGCTACTGCAGCTGGGCAAACAAGTAGTGGTGATTGATAACCTCAGCAACTCGCAACAAACCGCATTACAGCGAGTAGCTGCAATTACTGGCAAGGAAGCGATTTTTCATCAAGGCGACATTCTTGATAAGGCCTTTCTAGACTCGATTTTTTCACAATATACCATTACCGAAGTGATCCACTTTGCTGGACTCAAGGCGGTGGGGGAATCCGTGCAAAAACCCATCGAGTATTACCAAAATAATGTGCAAGGCACACTAACCTTGCTCGATGCCATGCGCGAGGCTGGAGTATTTAAGTTGGTGTTTAGTTCTTCAGCCACGGTGTATGGCGACCCGGCAAGCTTACCTATCCGTGAAGACTTCCCGGTTGGCGGCACCACCAATCCGTATGGAACCTCCAAGCTGATGGTGGAAATGGTGCTGCAAGATGTGGCTAAGTCAGACCCGCGCTGGGCCTTTGCCATTTTGCGCTACTTTAATCCGGTCGGTGCTCATGAGTCGGGGTTAATTGGTGAAGATCCCAATGGTATTCCCAATAACTTACTGCCTTACATCTCACAGGTTGCCGTGGGTAAGTTGGCGAGCTTAGGTGTTTTTGGTAATGACTATGACACCAAAGACGGCACCGGCGTAAGAGATTATATTCATGTTGTTGACCTGGCCATTGGCCATTTGAAAGCACTGGAAAAAATCGCGGCAGCAACAGGCACGCACATTTATAACTTAGGTACCGGCAATGGCTACTCGGTACTAGAAATGGTTACTGCGTTTGAAAAAGCCGCGGGTAAAACCGTACCCTACGAAATTAAACCGCGTCGCGATGGTGACATTGCCGCCTGTTACGCCGCCCCAGAAAAAGCCAAAGCTGAACTCGGTTGGCAAGCCGAGCGTGGTCTCGATGCCATGATGGCAGATACATGGCGCTGGCAAAGCAAAAATCCAAACGGCTATTAATACTAATTACGGTTACTGAACCGGTAGCGAGCAGCGGCAGTTATGGATGAACCTACCTATACTGAGTGCATAACTTAAATCGCGGCGTGTGCTCAGGGTTATTAACTGAGCGGTTTAACTTTTGCAAAAAATTAATACATAGGAAGTCGCTGGTGATATATACCCTCATTGCAGTCATAGGTTTGTCTATTTTTATTTATTCTATTTCGGTGCGGCAGCTCGACCGAGCTGAGCTTACCGCGCCGATGTGGTTTGTGCTAACGGGCTTTGTTATCGGTTGGGTGTGGACCAATGTTGACGCCACCCAACAGGCGTTGGCAATGGACATGGAAGGGCTGCAAACGCTACTGCCGATCATCGAGCTGACGTTGGCTATTTACCTCTTCTCAGACGCCGCTAAAACGCGCTTGCGCGTGTTATCCCACAGTTTTCAACTGCCATTAAAGTTATTGATAGGCTTGCCGTTCACCATGCTGTTTGCTGCTACGGTGGCGCACTTTTTATTCCAGTTATCTTGGTTATTGAGTTTTATTGTGGCGGTGATCATAACGCCTACTGATGCCACCTTGTGCAAAACCTTTATTACCGACAAGGGCGTACCCAGTCGTTTGCGTGAGGCCATTAATGTTGAAAGTGGCTTAAATGATGGCTTATGTATTCCAGCATTCTTGTTTCTGCTAGCGGTGTTAAGCGATAACATGCAGCCAACCACCGGCTCCTTTGTTAGTTTGTTTGCCCGCGAAGTGGGTATTGCGCTGGCCGTGGCTGGTGGCTTGACCATGACGATTATTTGGCTGCTTAAAAAAGCCTATAACCACCACTACTTTGCTTCCAAAACCAGTCCATTTCTGTTTGTTGGCATTGCCTTTTTAGTGTTTGCCGTTACCCAAGCGCTGCATGGCAGCGGCTTTATCGCCGCCTTCATCAGTGGCTTGTTATTTGATAAATATTACCGTGATGAGTTTAAAGATCAGCTCATCGAAGAGGGAGAGCACCTAGCTGAGTTTGCGGCGCTGATGATTTGGGTGGTCTTTGGCATGGCAGCCAGTGTGGTGCTGTTGGTTAACGTGCAGTGGCAAGTTTGGCTATACGCCTTGCTCGCTACGGCGTTGTTTCGTTTGTTGCCAGTGTTTATTTGTTTACTTGGCAAAGGGCTGAGTAATAAAGAGCGCTTTACGCTGGCCTGGTTTGGCCCGAAAGGCTTGGCCTCTGTGGTGTTGACACTTATGTTATTAACTGAAGAAGTCACACATGGTATGCAAGTGACACAAATTGCCATGGCCACTGTGTTATTGAGCATCTTTGTATTTGGCTTTTCCAGTCGACCGATCTCGAAATTGTTTAAAAAGCAGAAGCAAACCACTAAGTAATTGTTCCTATTTTGTTTTGTTATACCGTAACTGTTTGTTGTTTATGACTTTTTTATCATTTCTTTGCAATAAAAGAGTCATTATTCCTGCCTAGAATGTGCCGGTCTTAAATACAAATATTACGTTTCAGGAACAAAATGATGAACAAAAAATTACTCTCCGTTGCTGTTTCAGCAATTTTACTGACCGCGTGTAATGACGACACCAAAACCGTAGAGGTGATCAAAGAGGTGGAAGTCATTAAAGAAGTCCCAGTGCAAGAAGTGACGCAAGTAAAAAACGTCATCTTGATGATCGGAGATGGTATGGGGCCACAGCAAGTCGGATTATTAGAAGAATATGCCCAGCGCGCCCCCAATTCTGTTTATAACAGTAAAGGCAATCAAACTGCGCTGTCAAAACTTGCCAACAGCGGCCACTTAGGGCTTTCTCTTAATGCTCCACATGGTGACACCGGCAGTCTAGTGACCGACTCGGCGTGTTCAGCTACGCAATTGGCCACTGGTATTGCCGCGGGGTCAGAAATGATTGGCCTTGATGCCGAGGGCAATCAAGTGGCAACCATTTTAGAAAAGGCCAAAGCAGCGGGTAAAGCCACTGGGTTGGTTTCCGACACCCGTATTACCCACGCAACACCAGCAGCTTTCGCGGCGCATATGCCACACCGTTCGTATGAAGCCGAAATCGCAGAGCAATTAATTAGTTCTGGCAATGTTGATGTGATGCTCTCTGGTGGTGCCCGTGTCTTTGTGCCACAAACCACGGCCGATGACCCTGAGGTACAAGCTGAGTTAGCCGCACTAGGCATGCCAGATTACGTCTATAAAAAGTCCAAACGCGGCGATGATAAGAATCTAGTGCTTGAAGCCAGAGATGACTATGGCTATGGTCTGGCGTTCGATAAAACTCAGTTAAATAGCTTTGACGGTGACAAAGTATTGGGCTTGTTTGCCAACTCGGGTATGAATGACGCTATTGCCTACAAAGCGTGTCAGCAAGATAACAGCTGTACCCAACCTTCGCTAAAAGAAATGACCGTTAAGGCATTGGATATTCTTTCTCAAGATGAAGATGGTTTCTTCTTAATGATTGAAGGTGGTCAGATTGACTGGGCAGGACACGCCAATGATGCCGGTTGGATGCTAAACGAACTACTTAAGTTTGATGAAGCGGTAGCCGCAGTGCATGAATGGGTAAAAGACCGTAACGACACTTTGGTAGTGGTGACCGCTGACCACGAAACAGGCAGCTTTGGCTTTAGTTACTCGAAGCACGAGCGCCCAGAAGCGCAGTACCTACCAGGTGATGGTATGCACGTGAATGGCGAAAGCAAAGCCTATCACCCTAAGTTTAACTTTGGGCCATTAGCACAGCTTGATAAGCTCTACAATCAAACCGGTACCTTCTTTGATATCCTTGGCGCCGCTGCTCCTGATGAGGCTTACGAAACGGTTTCTGGACAAACCTGGAAAAACCACATTGAAGCCATGACCTCATACTCAGTGAGCATAGACAAAGCCGCGAAGGTAGGGCAGAGCGTGTATGATGACAAAACTGCGGGGATGATCCCAGCGTTTGAAGACTTCAGTGACTTCTATGTCTATGCCAAAGAAGACTACACGGGCAAAATCGCCCGTGCTATTGCTGCAGAACAAAATGTAGTCTGGGGCACAGGTACCCACACTGCGGCACCCGTGCCGGTCTATGCTTTTGGCCCAGAAGGGGTAACCAAGCAATTTTCGACGCTACAACACCATGTGGATGTCGCTAATAAAATGATCACTGCACTAGGCCTAAGCGAATAAACTTGGCCTTTAGGTTCAAAGATTAAGCCACAGTGATGTGGCTTTTTTCTTTTACTAACGCCAAAAATTCCTGTTGGCAAATGGGCTTACTGTAATAATAACCTTGGCCAAAGTCACAGCCTGCTTGTTTTAGCAGTTGATGCTGGGTGGCGGTTTCAATGCCTTCTGCCACCACTTTTAGCCCTAAGCGATGAGCCATCAAAATAATGGTTTCACACAAGGTTAAATCATCGGCGTTGGTGGCAATGCCATCGACAAAACGCTTGTCTATTTTCACCAGCTGGCAGTCGAGCTGTTTTAAATAGGCTAGAGATGAGTAGCCAGTACCAAAATCGTCCAATGCCAATTGAAAGCCTTGTTGTTTCAACTCTTCAATGCGTTGTTGAGTGCGGCTATCGTTATGCATCATCATGCCTTCGGTGACTTCCAGTATCACTTGCTCAGTATGCAGTTGCAATCGCGTGAGCTGCTGCCAGGTCGATAAGGTGTAGTTCTTGGCGGCAAATTGCACCGGCGAGACATTAATGCTTAGTGCCAGCGTGCGGCCTGCTCGTTGCAGTTGTGCCAAGGTGTCCAGTGCTTGAGTAAAGGCGAAGTCGCCAATTTCATGGATCAGCTGGGTTTCTTCCGCCAATGGAATAAACTCGCCTGGGCTTATCATGCCTTGCTCAGGGTGACACCAGCGGATCAAGGCTTCGGCTTTGACAATGGCATTATCGTTTAAGTCGACGATGGGTTGATAATGCATGGCAAACTCTTGCTGCTGCAAAGCGGTGCGTATGCCTTTGAGCATTTGCATTCGCGATTCCGCTAGCTGTCGTAAGCTGTCATCGAACAGGGCATAGCCATTGCGACCTTGTTGCTTGGCACGATACATGGCTTGGTCGGCTGCTTTTAAAATCGCCTCAGTACCTTTGCCATCAAAAGGTGCTACGGCAATGCCAATACTGGCCGATAAGTGGCACTGCTCGGATTGGATTGTAAATACCGGTTTTAGCGCGGCTTGTACTTGCTTGGCCAGCGCTTGACTGCGGCCGCGGTCAGTGTCATCGGGCAACACAAAAACAAACTCATCACCACCAATACGAGACAAGAATGCTGCCGAGTTTAGCTGTTTCAGCCGCTGCGCGGTTTCTTTAAGCACTAAGTCACCAACGTAGTGGCCTAGGGTATCATTGATGTCTTTAAAGTTATCAATGTCTAACAACAACACCGCCAGCGGCGTATCGCTCGGCTGAAGGTGTTTTTTCAGGTGCTTTTTTAAACCCAAGCGGTTATGCAATTGGGTTAGTTCATCAAAGTGCGCTTGCTTATAAATTAGCTCATCTTTACGCTTCATTTCCGTGATATCGGTGAAGATCGCCACACGACGGTAAACTTGGCGGTTGTTATCGTAGACGCTATCAATGGTTAACCATTCGGTGTACAGCTCGCCATTTTTCTTGCGATTGACAATTTCACCTTGCCAGCGACCTTGGTCATTGAGTTGCTGCCACATTTGTTGGTAAAAATGCCTGTCGTGTTGCCCCGAGCCCAGAATCGCCGTGGATTTACCTAACACTTCGGCGCGGCTATAGCCCGTTACTTGAGTAAAGGCGACATTAACGTCGAGAATAAAGCCATTGGCGTCGGTAATGATCATGCATTCGCTGCTGTTGTTGTATACCAAGGCGGCGAGGTTCAGCGCTTCTTCTTGGTGTTTACGCTGACTAATATCACGCATGATCAACAGTGCCTGTGGGTGCCCTTCAATGGCGCACAGGCGACACTCGACCACTTGGTTTAATTGTGGTGAAAACTCCAGTTGCACATAGGTGTCATCGTTCAGGAGCGCCAGTTCAGCACAAATACGCTTATAAATGTGTTCAGGGAGTAACTCTCTTAACAGTAACTGGTTGTCAGTGAGAGCGCCATAACGCGACAGAATATGGCCTTGTTGATCTAACCGTACGTAGCTGTCGGGTAAGGCATTGATCAAGGCACGCAGCACCGCAAGGCGATGATTGGCATTGTCTTCAGCATCGAGTCGTATCGCTGCCATGTTGGCAAAGCGTTCAGTTAAGTGGGCAAACTCGGTTGGCATACTGGTGTTGCTAAAGGCGGGGTCCAATTGCCCAGACTCCAGTTTGCTAATGGCCGTTTTTAACCGTTCCAGTGGGGTTAATAACAGCCGCTTTAGCTGCCAGTGTGCTTGCCATAACAACAAGGCAATAACGGTGACAAATAAGCCGATAAAAACGGCAAAACGTTTATCGATGCGGCTTAATTGCGATTCAAAATCAAAGCTAAAGTACATTTCCAGCGCTTGACTATGGGCGCTTAGCGGCAGCTTAAGATACACCAAGCGCTGACCATCGGTTGCGGTAATTAACTTGGCTTGCTGCGTTAAGTCGGAGGGCCAGCTGCTGTTGACCGATTTACCCAAATGCGCCTTGGCATTGGGATACTGGGCAACGATTTGCTGTTTGGCATCGGCAATCATGACTTTGGTGGCCGGCGGCAAAGGCAGCTTGGCGAGGGTTTGACTCCAATGGTCGAGCCCTTTTACCGCCACTAACATAAACTGAAACTGTTGCTGAGTATCATAAACGGGTAAAGCAAAGTTGACGGTGGCGCGGCGCATACTGCGGTCTATTTGATATTCACCAATGCTAAATTGACCACTTTGCAGTGCCTTTTGAAAGTAACCACGGTCGGCGATATTGATGGTGCTTTGGGTTTGTTGGTGGGTGGTACACACGACATCACCATCACCATTGACTATGCCAATATTGGCCCAATTGGGGCGCAGCAGCATGGCGTGGTAGAGCAATGCTGGGCAGCTAGGGTCTTCGCTATTAAAATGGTCCAGTTGTGTTGCCAGTTGCGTTAACACTTGCTCGGTATCGGCCAATTCTACTTGTTGCATCGCAGAAACTTGCTTGGCATAGAGCAGCGCTTGTTGTGACTGTTGTGTTAATGCTAGCTGGCGCTGCTCGCATAATAGAAATAAAATAATCAGTAAGCTAGGCAAGCAAATCAGCACGAGTAAGCGATAAAAGCGAAATTGTATTGATGATTTCAGAATAATCCCACCTAAGGTGCCGTTTGAGGAGCGCGAATAATACCGAATCATTTCGGTACAACCAAGCAAATTTAGTAAAATCCTTGCTATTAAAAAGACTTAACTGCAGACGTTAACAAATGGAATTTTTAATTTCTAAAATGCAAGTGAAGGGTAATTTTTCTGTCAAAAAGTAACGTAAATTTTTACCTTCCCACTTTTTTCCACCAAATTCATAATCTTCCACAAATCCCGCGAATTTTCTGGCTTGCAAAGGAGTTAAAGACGCCTACTTTGCTTGACAAAAGTGCTTGTCAAGCCCTAGACTGTTCTTCTGTGGTAAAAAGTGGGTTTTAGTGGATCAAACTGGATCGGCCAACTTCTAAATAGGATCACTCATGTTTCGAGGTGCAAGTTCGCTGGCTTTGGATGACAAAGGGCGTTTTGCGGTACCCACTAAGTACCGGCAACCGCTGCTGTCTGAAGATCAGGGCACAGTGATTTGTACTATTGCGATTAATGAACCTTGTCTATGGCTCTACCCACTTGCCGAATGGCTAGAAATCGAGACCAAACTAAGTCGTATCTCTAACACCAATCCCAGAGTGAGACGCTGGCAACGGATGTTGCTAGGTCATGCTACAGAATACCAACTAGACAAAAATGGCCGCATTTTATTGGCGCCTTCACTGCGTGCCCATGCGCAGTTAGGTAAAAAGATCATGCTGGTGGGGCTATTAAACAAATTTGAAATCTGGGATGAAGAACGCTGGTATCAGCAAATGCAAAGCGATACCAAAATTGAACACTCAGGAAACTTTGAGGAAAGCCCTGAACTGGAAAACTTTTCCTTGTAGGGATAAAGAAATTAATGAGCGCAGAGTTTAAACATATTTCGGTACTTATGGCCGAAACCCTCGATGCCTTGGCAATCAAGCCCGAGGGCACATACATTGACGGCACCTTTGGTCGTGGTGGTCATTCTGGTGAGATCCTCAAGCGTCTTACCACAGGCCGCTTGCAGGCCATCGATCAAGATCCGCAAGCCATTCAAGCTGCGCAGAAGTTTGCCGACGATGAGCGCTTTAGCATTGCTCGCAGCCGTTTCTCCAATATTAAAGCGGTGGCAGAGCAAGCGGGTATCTTAGGTCAGGTCGATGGCATCTTGTTAGATATTGGCGTTTCTAGCCCGCAGCTGGATGATGCCGACCGTGGCTTTAGCTTTATGAAAGACGGGCCGCTGGACATGCGCATGGACCCCGATTCTGGCCGCAGCGCCGCACAGTGGTTGGCTGAAGCTGAGTTGGAAGAAATGGTGTTTGTGATCAAAAAGTATGGCGAAGAGAAATTTGCCACTCGCATCGCACGTAAAATCATTGAAGTGCGCGAACACACTGACATCACCACCACGGCACAATTAGCCGCGTTGATTGATGACGCCGTGCCGGTGAAAGATAAGCACAAACACCCAGCTACACGGACTTTCCAAGCCATCCGCATTTACATCAACAGTGAATTAGAAGAAATTCAAACCGCACTGCAAGCGTCGCTTGAAGTACTCAAGCCCGGCGGTCGCCTGGTGGTGATCTCTTTCCACTCGCTAGAAGACCGCATCGTGAAACAGTTTATTAAAAAGCAGAGTAAGGGAGAGGCGATACCCAGAGGTCTGCCTTTAACGGATGAACAACTTAAAAAAAATCTCACCTTAAAGGCAGTGGGTAAAGCCATTAAGCCCAGTTCTGAGGAAATTACTCAGAACCCCAGAGCGCGCAGCTCTGTATTGCGAGTGGCGGAGAAACTCTAATGAGTGCCAATAAGCAGCGTCAGCCCAACTTATTTTCAGAAATTGGCTACTACTTAGTCGCCAATAAGCTGACGGCATTTTTGCTTATTAGTATTTTGGTCTCGGCATTGGCGGTGGTGCAGGTTACGCACTTAACTCGGCAGCAATTGATTTTACAAGATGAATTGTTGCAACAGCGTGATGAGCTAGACCTGCAATGGCGTTACTTGGTGGTTGAAGAAGAGTTTTACTCGCAACACGCTCGGATTGAAGAAATCGCCAAAATGCAATTAGAGATGAAACGCCCAACCAGTAAAGATGAACAGGTGATTGTACTGCCATGAATAAACCCAAGCAAAAATCGCAATCCATGATCACCTGGCGCTTTGCGCTAGTGTGCAGCGTAATGGTGTTGGTGTTTATGACCTTGGTAGCCAGAGCGGCTTTTTTACAAGTGATAGAGCCCGATAAGGCGATTGCTGAAAACGAAAAGCGCACCGTTCGCGTTGAAAAACTAAATGTGCAGCGCGGCATGATTTTTGACCGTAATGGCAAAGAGCTGGCGGTGAGCGTGCCGGTGGTGAGTGTGTATGCCGACCCTTTAGCTATTGATAAAGCACTGGGTAAAAAAGTGCTGCGTGTAGCGCGCAAAGCCGGAGAAGATTATAAAACCCTGGCCGACGATAAAGCCGAATTGGCACGTCGTAAACAACAAAGGTATGCGGAAGAAATCCGTTGGCGAGAGCTGGCGGATGTACTGCGTTTAGACCCTAAAAAAGTAAACCAACGTCTGCGTGGCAATCCTGAACGCCGTTTTGTTTATTTAAAGCGTCAAGTGACTGCGGTGGTAGCCAACTACATTCGTCAAATGCGCTTACCTGGGGTTCACTTGCTGGATGAATCAAAACGTTTTTATCCCAGCGGCGAGGTCACCGCTCATATGATTGGTGTTACCGATATCGATGGCAAAGGCATTGAAGGGGTGGAGCGCATGTTTGACTCGGCGCTCACGGGCACCGCCGGAAAACGGACCATTCGTAAAGATGCCCAAGGGCGTGAAGTACAGGTGTTGTCGGAAGAGCAACGGGTTGAGCCAGAAGATGTCCACTTAAGCATCGACCTGCGGATCCAGGCTATTGCTTACCGTGCCTTAAAATCAGCGGTGTTAAGCTATAAAGCCACCTCAGGCTCAGCCATGGTGGTGGATGTTCACACCGGTGAGATCTTAGCTCTGGTTAACAGCCCCAGTTTTAATCCCAATGATTTAAGTACTGCGGCGCCTTATAAACGCCGTAACCGCGCCATGACCGACTTATTTGAGCCCGGCTCTACCCTTAAGCCGTTGGCGATTTTAGCCGGCTTAGAATATGGCGCAGTGCAACCTGAAGAACTGATCGATACCTATCCAGGATGGATGAACCTCAGTGGTGGTTTAGTCAAAGACACTCGCAATAACGGTGAGCTTAGCCTCAGAGAAATCGTTAAAATTTCCAGTAACATGGGCGTGGCAAAAATCTCACAACGGATCCCCAAAGAAGACTTTATTAACTACTACCAACAGGTTGGCTTTGGTGACACCACAGGGTCGATGATGATTGGCGAAAGCTCTGGGCTATTCTACCCCAACCGCCGTTGGTCTGACTTTGAAGTAGCAACCTTATCCTATGGCTATGCCGTTTCTGCCAGTACTGCGCAAATGGCCAGACTCTATGCCATGTTTGGCTCCGGCGGCATTCTTAGACCTTTGACTATTTTAAAACAACATGAGCAACCGCAAGGGGAACGCATTTTCTCTGAACGCAACACCCGTGCGGTGGTGGAAATGATGGAATCGGTGTTTGAACGTGGTGGTACGGCCCATAGCGTAACCGTTGATGGTTATCGTGCTGCAGGTAAAACCGGGACCTCGAAAAAAGCCGTTGCCGGTGGGTATGGCGATGAATACGTTGGCTATTTTGCCGGTGTTGCGCCGGTCAGCGATCCCCGTTTAGCGGTGGTAGTAATGGTGAACGAACCGGCTGGCGATGTCTATTATGGCGGGCAAACCTCGGGTCCAGCCTTTGCCGAAATCATGTCTAACGCCTTAAGAATACTGAATGTGGCACCAGATAAAGAGCGAGTGGCTTACGTATCGGGAGAAGATAATGACGCGTGATCTAACTGAAGTCTTATCCGCTTACGGTGTTAGCGGCGGACCATTTGCCGTGGAAGATCTTCGTATTGATAGCCGCGAAGTGAGAAGCGGTGACTGTTTTGTGGCGCTGCAAGGCCATCAGCAAGATGGCGCTAAGTATGCCTCCAGTGCCATTGCCCAAGGCGCCAGTTATGTTATGGCAGAAACCGGTAGCGAATTGAATATTGCCCCAGAGCAAACCATTTATGTTAATGATTTAGCAGCAAACTTAGCCGCCATTGCCAGCCAATTTTATGGCTACCCCAGTAATAAACTCAAACTCACTGGTGTGACTGGCACCAATGGCAAATCCACCACCACCGCAATGATTGCCAATCTTGCCACCCTCACTGGCAGCAGTGGCGCTGTGGTGGGAACCTTGGGTTATGGTAAACCAGAAGATTTAGTGCCGTTGACCAACACCACCCCGTCCAATGTCGATTTGCAACGTATTTTGGCGTATTTAAACAGCCGCTATCAGCATGTGGCAATGGAAGTGTCCTCCCATGGCTTAGTGCAAGGGCGAGTGGATAATTGTGATTTTGATGTGGCGGTATTTACCAACCTCAGTCGCGACCACTTAGATTATCACGGCGATATGCAAAGCTACGCGGCAGCAAAAAAAGCCCTGTTTAGTCGCTGCAACCCTAATTACCGCGTGATCAACATTGACGATCAAGTGGGGGCTCAGTGGGCACAGGAGTTTGCCGCTGACAACTTAGTGGTGTATGGCCGTAAGCCAGAGCAACACGGCTATGATCAATATGTGTTCTTCAGCGAAGTTAACGCTCATCCGCAAGGCCTCAGTGCTCGGCTCGATACCAGCTGGGGAACGTACCAAATTGATGTGCCCTTGTATGGTGAGTTTAACCTTTATAACCTTGCTGCAGCCATCGCCAGCTTGCTGGTGCAAGGCGGCGAATTGCAAGCATTGGCCGATGCCTGTGCAGATTTAGCACCGGTTGCGGGGCGTATGCAGCCATTCAGTGCAGCACAAAAGCCCACCTGTATTGTCGATTACGCTCACACCCCAGAGGCTCTCGCACTGGCATTACAGGCATTGCGAGCGCACGTGCCAGGGGAGCTCATTTGTGTGTTTGGCTGTGGTGGCGACCGCGACAAAGGCAAGCGCCCCGAAATGGCCCGGGCAGCAGAGAAGTATGCCGATAAATTAGTGATCACCAGTGACAACCCCAGAAGCGAAGATCCCAATCTTATTATCGACGATATTAAGGCTGGACTCATCCACCCTGAGTATGCTCTGTGCCAGCCTGATAGAGCGCAAGCCATTGCCACAGCCATTGCCGCGGGCGATGAAAACAGCGTGGTGCTGATTGCGGGTAAAGGCCATGAAGATTATCAAATTATAGGAACTGAACGCATTGAACTGTGTGATAGACAATGCGTGACAGCGATTTTAAAAGGGGAAAAGGCATGATCAAGATCGATTTTTCTTGGCTTGCAGAAGTCTTAAACACCCCTTACGACGGGGATAACTTGGCGGTTGCCAATATAAACACAGACACCAGAACGTTAGCACCTGGCGAGGTGTTTTTGGCCTTGCAAGGGCCGAATTTTGATGGCCATCATTTTTTACAGACGGCCAAAGAGCGCGGCGCCATTGCCGCCATCGTCTCAAAAGCGAACCATGACATCGATATGGTGCAATTTGTGGTACCAGATACACGCATTGCCTTAGGCAAACTTGGCCAAGCGGTGATCGAAACCGTACAGCCGAAAACCATTGCCATCACCGGCAGTGTGGGGAAAACCACAGTAAAAGAAATGTGCGCCGCCATTCTCTCGCAAAAAGGCAAGGTATTAGCCACCAAAGGCAATTTTAATAACGACATTGGCGTGCCGCTGACTTTATTGCGTTTAGCTGAAGATGACGAATATGCGGTGATTGAGCTAGGCGCCAATCACATTGGTGAAATCGCCTATACTACGGCCTTGGTGCATCCAGATGTTGCCACTGTGTGCAACGTCGCACCGGCGCATATTGAGGGCTTTGGCTCCATTGATGGCGTTGGTCAAGCCAAGGGAGAAATCTTCTCTGGCTTAAAACCCAGTGGGATCGCGGTGATTAACGCCGACAGTAATTATGCGCAAATGTGGCAAGACAACCTCACGGTCGATAACGTTAAGCGTTATAGCGTTAAGCAAGCAGAAGACATGTGGGTTGAAGACGTAACCCTTGATGACATTGCCCGAGCAGAGTTCACTCTGTGCCGTGGAGATGAGCGTATTAAGGTAGCATTGCCGCTCTCTGGCGAGCATAACGTCAATAATGCTCTGATCGCGGCGGCCTTAACCACCGAGCTTGGCGCCAGCTTACCAGAAGTGGCTTCTGGGCTTGCACAAATGCAAGAGGTGAAAGGTCGAGTCAATATGATCCAAGTATCACCACGACTGCGGGTGGTGGATGATACCTATAATGCCAACGTTAAGTCGGTGAATGCCGCGATTGACTTATTATCGTCAATGCAAGGCTACAAGGTACTGGCATTAGGCGATATGGCGGAGCTCGGCGAAGATGCTCGTGCCTACCACCAGGAAGTCGGTGAGTACGCCAAAGCCAAAGGCATTGATGAGTTGTTCTCCCTCGGGGTGCTCAGTAGCAGCGCCAGTAATGTATTTGAAAAGCCCAACCGCCACTTTTCCACTCGGGAAAGTATGTTAGCGGCATTGAAACAGGTGTTGGCAGAGCAATCACAACCATGCACCGTGATTGTAAAGGGTTCTCGCAGTGCCCGCATGGAATTATTAGTAGCAGAATTAGTAACCGCTGGCCGAACGGATAGCGAAACAGGAGACGCAGCATGTTAGTTTGGCTAGCCGAGTACCTCACGCAGTATTACAGTGGCTTTAATGTCTTTTCGTACCTGACCTTAAGAGCCATTTTGGGGATCTTAACGGCGCTGCTGATTTCTTTGTATTTTGGCCCTAAGCTTATCGCTGGTTTACAGCGCATGCAAATTGGTCAAACGGTTCGTGATGATGGCCCAGAATCGCACCTGTCGAAGTCGGGCACGCCCACCATGGGCGGCTTACTGATTTTATGTTCCATTTTTACCAGCACCCTGATGTGGGGCGATTTAAGCAATAAATACGTGTGGGTAACGCTGTTTGTGATTGGCAGCCTAGGAATTGTCGGCTTTGTTGATGATTACCGCAAAGTGATCCGCAAAGACAGTAAAGGGTTAATTGCCCGTTGGAAATATTTTTGGCAGTCGGTGATTGCTTTGGCAACGGCGTCGTTTTTGTATTTTAGCTCTAGTAACGCCGCTGAAACCACGCTGATCGTACCATTTTTAAAAGATGTATTGCCGCAGCTGGGGCTGTTCTATATCGTCATGAGCTACTTTGTTATTGTTGGCACCTCTAATGCCGTCAACCTTACCGATGGTTTAGATGGCTTGGCGATTGTGCCGACCATTTTAGTGGCTTCTGCCTTGGCCATCATTGCCTATGTGACTGGTAACGCCAACTTCTCCAACTACCTGCATTTGCCACATTTACCGCTAACCAGTGAATTAGTGGTGGTGTGTACCGCGATTGTTGGAGCCGGTTTGGGTTTTTTGTGGTTTAACACCTATCCAGCGCAAGTGTTTATGGGCGATGTCGGTTCTCTAGCGCTTGGTGGCGCACTGGGGATCATTGCCATTTTAGTACGCCAAGAGCTGGTGCTTATCATCATGGGTGGGGTATTTGTGATGGAGGCACTGTCGGTGATTTTACAGGTGGGCTCCTATAAGCTCCGCGGTGAGCGGATCTTCCGCATGGCGCCTATTCATCACCATTATGAGCTAAAAGGCTGGCCCGAGCCGCGGGTCATTGTGCGGTTTTGGATTATTTCAATCATCCTAGTGCTTGCGGGCCTAGCAACGTTGAAGATTAGATAATGATGTATTTAGAGCAACTAAAGCGTAAACATGTCACTGTGGTTGGCCTTGGCGTAACTGGTCAGGGGATCGTGCGCTTTTTGCTGTCTCATGGCATTAACCCCAAAGTGGTGGACTCGCGTCCAGTCCCCCCAGGTGCTGATTGGCTCAACCATAATGCCCCAGAATGTGAAGCGGTGTTTGGCAGTTTGGCTGATGCCGCCTTATCGCAAACCGATCTGATCATTATTAGCCCCGGGATCCCGCTGTTTGAGCAAAGCGTTGCCGCAGCCATTGCCGACGGCGTTGAGGTGATTGGTGACATTGAGCTGTTTGCCCGGTTAAACGACAAGCCGGTGATTGCGGTTACCGGCTCCAATGGTAAGTCAACCGTTGTCAGCCTCGCCGCAGAAGTATTGAAAAGCGCCGGCTTTAACGTGGGCCTAGGCGGGAATATTGGCACCTCAGTGCTGGCCCTATTAGAGCAAGACCACGACGTGTTTGTGTTAGAGCTGTCGAGTTTTCAACTGGAAACCACCCACAGCCTTAACTGCCTGTCTGCGATGATCTTAAACGTTACCGAAGATCATATGGACCGCTACCCAGACTTTGCCGCTTACACTGAGGCCAAGCAGCGAATTTATGACCACGTTGAGCATGTGGTGTTTAATGCCGATGATGAACGTACCTTTGCCAAGCAAGGTGAGGGAGTAAGTGTGTCATTAACCGCTGGGGATTATCATATTGCCTCGCATCAGGGCGAGGACTATTTTGCTCACCTTGATACGCCATTGCTGCCGGTAAGCAGCTTAGCCATGGTGGGACGTCACAACCAATTTAATGCTTTAGCCGTGATGGCGTTATTGGCGCCGCTGCAGGTGAGCATGACCGCCTTTGCTGATGCCTTTGCCAATTTCAGTGGCTTACCCCACCGTTGCCAGCTGGTAGCAGACGTGGAAGGGGTGCGCTTCTTTAACGACTCCAAAGCCACCAACGTTGGTTCAACCGTGGCTGCGCTACAATCACTGGCCCATGAGCGCAGTAATATACTATTGATTGTCGGTGGTGATGCCAAAGGCGCCGATTTATCGCCGTTAAAACAGCCCTTACAGCAGCACTGTAAAGCGTTGTTTTGCTTTGGTAAAGATGGCAAACAGTTTATGCCACTGCATCGCAATAGCCACCTTGTAGACTCACTTGCAGACGCTGTACATGGGGCCAAAACCGTGGCAGCAGCAGGCGATATTGTGTTGTTAGCTCCGGCGTGTGCCAGCATCGACATGTACCCGAACTACATGGCACGAGGCGATGAGTTTGTCAGTATTGTGGAGGGTTACCGTTGCTAGTTAATACGGCACAAATTCGCGAAGCATTTACACCGCGCCAATCAGAAAGCTTATTTGATGTACCTTTGATGTACAGCATGTTAATGCTTATTGGGGTGGGCTTTGTGATGGTGACCAGTGCTTCTATGCCGGTAGCCGAGCGGTTATTTGATAACCCCTACCACTTCACCTATCGCCATGTGGTGTTTTTAATCGGTTCGCTGATCCTGTTTTGGTTCGCCACCAATGTGCCCATGACTTGGTGGAAGCGCAGTAATCCCTATTTGCTGTTGTTTGGTTTGGTGTTGTTAGTGGCGGTCTTGATAATTGGCCGTGAGGTCAATGGCGCAAAACGCTGGATCCCTCTAGGGCCCTTTGGTTTACAAGTGGCAGAGGCGTCCAAGCTGTTTTTCTTCAGCTACATCGCCGGTTACTTGGTGCGTAAGCGCGAAGAGGTGCAAGAAAACATTAAAGGCTTTGCCAAGCCCATTCTTGTGTTTGCCGCGTATGCCTTTTTGATTTTAATGCAGCCCGATTTAGGCACTGTGGTGGTGATGTTTGTGACCACGGTGGGATTACTGTTTCTAGCCGGGGCGAAATTATGGCAGTTTTTCACCTTGATGCTCACCGGAGTGTCTTTGGTGGTGGTGCTTATTATCATCGAACCCTACCGAATGAAGCGCGTAGTGGGCTTTTTAAACCCTTGGGAAGACCCCTTTGGCGCCGGTTATCAGTTAGTACAATCGTTAATGGCGTATGGTCAAGGTGGCTGGTTGGGGCAAGGCCTAGGTAATAGTATTCAAAAACTACAGTACCTGCCTGAAGCGCATAACGACTTTATTTTTGCGGTGATCGCCGAAGAACTTGGTTTTGTCGGTGTTCTCAGCATTATTGTGATGCTTGGCGTGTTAGTGACGCGGGCCTTATTTATTGGCCAAAAAGCACTCAAAGCAGGGCAAGAATATGAGGGCTATTTGGCGCTCGGCATTGGCATTTGGTTTGCCTTTCAGGCAGTGGTGAATATTGGCGCCAGTGCCGGTATTTTGCCAACGAAAGGGCTTACCCTGCCGTTTGTGTCCTATGGCGGCTCGAGCTTATGGGTCATGACCATTGCCGCAGGTATATTACAACGGGTTGATTTTGAAACTAAAATGTCGACCCGACAAGCAACATCCCGTGGAGGTAGACGATGACAAAACGTCTTCTGGTGGTCGCGGGCGGTACGGGTGGTCATATATTCCCCGGTATTGCTGTCGCTCAGCAGCTGCAACAACAAAATTGGCAAGTTAGCTGGGTCGGTACGGCCGATAGAATGGAAGCCGAAGTGGTGCCACGGCATGGCTTTGACATTGACTTTATTACCATGAAGGGCGTGCGCGGTAATGGCATTAAGCGGCTATTGAGCACCCCTTTAATGGTGCTGCGGGCAGTGCTGGCAGCAAAGCGCATTTTGACACAGCGACAACCCGATGTGGTACTGGCTATGGGCGGCTATGTCACGGGACCGGTTGGATTGGCTGCCAAATTGATGGGCATTCCGCTGTTGATCCACGAGCAAAATGCGGTGGCAGGAATGAGCAACAAGTTGCTGGCAAAAATAGCTAACAAGGTGCTGTGCGGTTTTCCTGGCGCGTTTAGTGCCAAACAAGCCCAGGTAGTGGGCAACCCAGTGCGTGCTAGTGTTTGTAACCTCAAAGACAAAACCGTAGAGTCGCCGCTGCATGTTCTGATTGTTGGTGGTTCGCTTGGGGCGCAAGTGCTTAATCAAATGGTCCCTGAGGGGATGAAAAAGTTATTAGAACTAGTACCAGACACGGCGCTGAGTATTCGCCACCAAAGTGGTAAGAATAACCAAGAGGCGGTGGCTAAAAATTACCAAGTTTCTAATATAGACGCCGAAGTCAGTGAATTTATTCACGATATGGACAGCGCATACGACTGGGCAGACATTGTAATTTGTCGCGCCGGTGCCCTTACGGTTAGTGAAGTGGCCGCTGCCGGGAAAGCCGCGATTTTTGTGCCGTTTCCCCACGCCGTTGACGACCACCAAACCGCCAACGCCGAAGTATTAGTGGCAGCAGGAGCGGCAATACGCATGCCACAAGCGAATTTTAACGCTAACACCTTAGCGCAAACGCTGTTGCCCTTGGTCACTGAACCACAAAAGATTGCCAACATGGCAGCAAAGGCGAGACAATGTGCACAACCAGAGGCAACCCAAACGGTTGCCCAATTATGTAACGAATTAGCGAAGTAGGAAACCAGATGGAAGCTTCGAGCAGAAGAGCAATGCGACGTATCAACACCATCCATTTAATTGGTATTGGTGGTGCTGGTATGAGCGGCATTGCTGAAGTACTGGCCTTTGAAGGTTACCGTATTACCGGCTCAGACATAGCCAATAGCGCCATGACAGAAAGGCTGAGCAACATGGGGGCGACCATCTTTATTGGTCATAAGGCCGACAACGTCGCCCAGGCGGATGTAGTGGTGGTCTCCAGCGCCATCGATGAGCAAAACCCGGAAATTCAAGCGGCCAAAGCCAACCGCATTCCCATTGTGCGCCGCGCTGAGATGCTGGCGGAATTAATGCGTTTTCGCCACGGCATTGCGGTGGCCGGCACCCATGGCAAAACCACCACAACCAGTTTAATTGCCAGCATTTTTGCTCAGGCGGAGCTTGACCCTACCTTTATTATTGGCGGCTTGCTCAACAGTGCTGGCAGTAATGCCAAAGTTGGTAAAAGTGAGTATCTCATTGCCGAAGCCGATGAAAGCGATGCTTCTTTTTTGCATCTGCAACCTATGGTGTCTGTGGTCACTAACATCGAAGAAGATCATATGGATACCTACGATGGTGACTTGGAAAAAATGAAAGACACCTACGTGGAGTTTATTCACAATCTGCCGTTTTATGGTTTAGCGGTGGTGTGTGTCGACTCAGAGGTGGCCAGAGAGTTATTGCCACGCTTTGCTAGACCCACCATTACCTATGGTGAAGCCGAAGATGCCGATTACAGGCTATGCGACTTTAGCCAAGATCAAAGCCAATCGCACTTTCGGGTATGCAGCAAAGATGGCGACGACATCACAGTAACGCTAAACATGCCTGGTAAGCACAATGCCCTGAATGCCGTAGCTGCCATTGCGGTGGCCAAAGATCATGGCATTAGTAATGAGGCTATTTTGCAAGCGCTAGAGAATTTTGAAGGCGTTGGCCGCCGTTTCCAACATTATGGCAGCTTTAATAATGAAGTAGGCGAAGTGATGTTGGTTGATGACTATGGTCACCACCCATCGGAAGTGGACATGACCATCAAAGCGGCAAAATCGGGCTGGCCCGATAAGCGTTTGGTGATGATTTATCAGCCGCACCGCTATAGCCGCACCCGAGATTTGTACGAAGATTTTGTCAAAGTCCTCTGCGATGTTGATAAGTTATTGTTGTTAGATGTCTACAGTGCCGGTGAAGCACCGATTGTCGGGGCCGATAGCAAAAGCTTATGCCGAAGCCTGCGCCAGCGCGGTGTGGAGCCTATTCATATTAGCGACCATGCGGAATTGGCAAAAGTATTGGCCAACACCATGCAAGATGGCGATTTAGTGCTGACCCAAGGGGCTGGCAACATTGGTAAAATAGTGAAACAGTTGGCCGCGACTAAGCTTTCAGTGGCGCAGTTGCAACAGAGTGAGTTATGAACAAGCAGTTTGGAAAAGTAGCGGTATTGTTAGGTGGCAGCTCAGCTGAGCGCGAGGTGTCATTAAAATCTGGCCAAGCGGTATTAAATGCCCTAGTGGATGAAGGTGTGGATGCCATTGCCTTCGACCCCGCAGAGCGTAACCTTTGGCAGCTAAAAGAGCTTGGCGTTGACCGAGTGTTCATTGCCTTACATGGGCGTGGCGGTGAGGATGGCACCATTCAAGGGGCGTTAGAGTTTATGGGCTTGCCTTACACCGGCAGTGGGGTGTTAGGCAGTGCTTTAGCCATGGACAAAGTGCGTTGTAAGCACTTATTCCAATCAGCGAAGTTAAGCACCGCACCGTATGCTGTGGTAAGCAAAGCCGCAGGCTTTGATGCTAAAGCTTTGATTGCGCAATTCGGTAAAGTAATGGTCAAGCCAAGTCATGAGGGCTCGAGCATTGGTATGGCACAGGCAGACAGTGAGCAAAGCTTAACTGCGGCGCTGAATAATGCCTTTAAGTTTGACGAACACGTGCTAGTAGAGCAGTGGATCACCGGGCGTGAATTTACCGTGTCTATGTTAGGCAAAACGCCGCTGCCGGTGATTGAAATGCGCACACCACGTGGCTTTTATGATTATGAGGCAAAGTACCAAACCAACAGTACCGAATATTATTGCCCGGCGGAGTTGAGTGCTGCCCACACTGAGCAGTTACAAATTATGGCCAAGCATGCCTTTGAGTTGGTTGGTGCCACCGGTTGGGGCCGAGTGGATGCCATGCAAGATGAGCAAGGACACTTTTATTTATTAGAAGTGAACACCGTACCTGGGATGACGGAAAAGTCACTGGTACCGCTTGCGGCGAAAGCCACCGGCGTAACTTTTGCACAATTAGTGGTTCGCATTTTGGAGCAAACGCTTTAATATGCGAGCATTTTTAGCAAAGACAAAGCACCTCAGTGGTAAAGTGAACTGGCCATTGTTTTGGGGGTTAAGCTTTTTCTTTGTGGTGGTGTTTAGTTTAGTAAAGGGGACTTTTTGGGTCAGTGATTGGTTAGTCGAACATCACGATGCGCAAATCAAGACGTTGAAAGTATTAGGTAAACCCCATTACACTGCAGAACATGACATTGTAACGGCGATAAAAACGGCCGATTTAAATAGCTTTTTTGAACTGGATGTTAAGGCAGTTCATCAAGCGGTATTAGCGTTACCTTGGGTGGCGAGTGTCTCGGTAAGAAAGCAGTGGCCCGACACCCTGCAGGTGTATGTGGTAGAACATACGCCAGTGGCGCATTGGAATAGCGACCTGTTACTCAATGAAGCAGGCGAAGTGTTTCAAGCGCGCAGCAATAAACTGCCCGAGGGGCTGCCAGAGTTATATGGCCCGGAAGGCAGTGCCGAGGAAGCTTGGCAAACGTTTCAACAATTTAAAGCCTTGTTAGCGGTGAATCAATTCACCCTAGATAGTTTGGCACTGTCCGAGCGATTTGCTTGGCAATTGTGGCTCGACAACGGCATTCGCCTCAATTTAGGGCGCGAAGACAAGGCCCAGCGGGTACAGCGATTTATTGATGTTTACCCGCGCATGGACCGCCCTGAAGGCAAGGTAGTCGATGTGGTGGATTTACGCTATGACACGGGACTGGCGGTGAGCTGGAAAGCGGCTCCCGAGCAGCAACAACAACAAAATAACAAGAGTGAAGCATGACAAAGTCGGCAGAAAGAAACTTAGTGATTGGATTAGATGTAGGCACATCTAAGGTTGTCGCCACGGTAGGGGAGATCACGGCAGACAATCAGCTTAGTATCGTCGGCGTTGGCCGCCAAGAATCCCATGGCATGGATAAAGGCGGAGTAAACGATTTAGATTTGGTGTCGGAGTCGATTAAACGCGCCATCGATGAAGCCGAGCTAATGGCCGATTGCCGTATAAGCTCGGTGTATTTGGGCATTTCTGGCAAACATATCCAGTGCCAAAACGAGACTGGGGTGGTCGCCATTAACAATGCCGAAGTCACCGATGATGATATTGCCAATGTCATTCACATTGCCCGCTCGGTGCCAATGTCGGCTGAGCGGAAAATGCTGCACTCATTGCCACAAGAATACAGCATCGATATGCAAGAGGGGATAAAAAACCCATTAGGCATGAGCGGGGTGAGAATGGAAGCCAAAGCCCATATCATTACCTGCTCCAACGACATGGCGAAAAACATTGAAAAATGCGTCGAGCGCTGTGGCTTACAAGTGGACCAATTGACTTTCAATGCGCTGGCATCGTGTTACTCGGTATTGACCGACGATGAAAAAGAACTCGGAGTGGCGGTGCTGGACATTGGCGGTGGCACCATGGACATTGCAATTTACATCAATGGTGCATTACGTCACACTGCGGTGATCCCAGTGGCGGGAAATCAGGTAACCGGCGATATTGCAAAAATATTCCGCACTCCTATCTCCCATGCCGAGTCTTTGAAGGTACAATATGCCTTTGCGTCGAGCCAAATGGCCTCAAGCGAAGAAACCATAGAAGTGCCCAGTGTCGGTGGTCGACCGGCTCGGGTGATGTCACGACACACCTTATCAGAGGTGGTGGAGCCGCGTTTTAGAGAGCTCTTTGAATTAGCCAAAGAAGAGCTGCGTCGCTCTGGTTTTGAAGATCAAATTGCCGCGGGTTTAGTGCTAACCGGTGGCAGCGCCAAAATGAAAGGCGCTCAAGAAGTAGCGGAAGATATCTTCCAAATGCCTGTTCGAGTGGGCAACCCAGTAGGTATTAAAGGGTTAACAGATTATGTAGATGACCCTGCATACGCAACAGCGGTCGGTTTGTTACAATATGGCCGTTCGCTGCAATCGATGAATGCACAGAAGTCGAAAGCAGATGCAGAGGGAAGTTGGTGGAACCGCGTAACTAAGTGGTTTCAAGGCGAGTTTTAGTACTCAAGTCGGAGAGTAAAGATGTTTGATATTATGGAACAGCACAGCGAAGAAGCTGTTATTAAAGTCATCGGTGTCGGTGGCGGTGGTGGTAACGCCGTAGAACACATGGTGAACCAGGAAATTGAAGGCGTACGATTTATCGTAGCCAATACCGATGCTCAGGCACTGCGCCGCTCATCGGCAGATGTCACGGTACAGCTAGGGACTCAGATCACTTCAGGTCTTGGTGCCGGTGCTAACCCAGAAGTGGGTAAAAGCGCCGCTGAAGAAGACATCGAAACCATTAAGAGCAGCCTCGAAGGCGCCGACATGGTCTTTATCGCTGCCGGTATGGGCGGTGGTACCGGTACAGGTGCGGCACCGGTAGTGGCTCGCGTTGCCAAAGAGTTAGGCATTTTAACCGTGGCCGTGGTCACTCGCCCATTTGACCTTGAAGGCAAAAAGCGTATGGCCGCAGCCGAGCAAGGCATTAGTGAATTGTCAGAAATTGTTGATTCATTAATTACTATTCCGAACAATAAATTGCTTAAAGTATTAGGCAAAGGCACTACACTGCTAGATGCGTTCGCCAAAGCCAATGACGTACTTTATGGTGCGGTACAGGGTATCGCTGAGCTTATTACGCGTTCTGGTTTGATCAATGTCGACTTTGCCGACGTAAGAACAGTGATGTCGGCGATGGGCACGGCAATGATGGGCACGGCTTCTGCCACTGGCCCAGACAGAGCGCAAGAGGCGGCGGAAGCGGCCATTTCTAGCCCGCTGCTAGAAGACGTGGACTTAACCGGTGCCAAAGGCATTTTGGTTAACATCACCGCTGGTATGGATATCACCATCGAAGAGTTTGAAGTGGTCGGTAACCACGTTAAAGCGCTGGCGTCTGAAAACGCCACTGTGGTGGTGGGTGCCGTGATTGACCCAGAAATGAGTGAAGAGCTCCGCGTGACGGTAGTGGCCACGGGTCTTGGTGGAGATCGTCGTCCGCAGTTTGGTATTGTTGATAACGGCTTGCAGCAAGCGTCAGGTTCTGATGCTGGCACCGGCTCGCAGTCAAGCTCGCAAACTAGCATGTACGTACCTAGCTTTACGCAGCCGCAAACCGCAGCACCAGAGAGCGCAGCGAAAAGCGAGACGCCAGAGCCAAAAGCGCAAGAGGCTAAGCCGCAGCCATCAAGCTCGACGGCAAGCAGCGACAAGGGTGATAGCAAAGAAAAAGGCGACTACTTCGATATTCCGGCTTTCTTACGTAAACAGTCAGACTAAAGTCGGTATAAAATTTAAACAAAGATTGGCAGTTTGGCGGATTTGTGATACACTCCGCCGCCTATCTGAAATTAAGTGGGCAAGTCTATGATTAAACAACGTACGATTGCACAAGTCGTTAAAGCCACAGGTGTAGGTTTACACAAAGGTGAAAAGGTCACGATCACTCTCCGACCAGCTGGTGTGAATACAGGTGTTGTATTTCGCCGCGTGGATCTAGACCCAGTTGTTGACTTTGAAACAACGCCAGAAGCTGTGGGCGACACGCAATTGTGTACTTGTTTAACCAATAAAGACGGCGTACGTCTGTCGACCACGGAGCATTTGATTGCGGCCGTTGCAGCATTAGGTATCGATAACCTAATCGTTGAGCTCGACAGCGCCGAAGTGCCTATTATGGATGGCAGTGCATTGCCATTCATCTACTTAATTCAAAAAGGCGGCATTGAAGAGCAAAGCGCGGCCAAGCGCTTTATTCGCATTAAAGAAAAAGTGCGCGTCGAAGATGGCGATAAGTGGGCTGAGATCACCCCTTATGATGGTTTTCATATCGATTTTGAAATCGACTTTGACCACCCAGCAATCAATGCCAGTCGTCAACGCATTGGCTTAGATATTACTGCACAAAGCTTCACTGAAGAGATCAGCCGTGCGCGTACCTTTGGCTTTATGCGCGATATCGAATACATGCACGCTAATAACCTAGCCCTCGGTGGCAGCATGGACAACGCCGTGGTGTTGGATCAGTTTAAGGTGCTAAACCCAGACGGTTTGCGCTACAACGACGAGTTCGTTAAACACAAGATTTTAGACTGTGTTGGTGACATGTTTATGGCAGGACACAACATCTTGGGTAAAATCAGCTGTTATAAGTCGGGCCATGGTTTAAACAACATGTTGTTGCGTCAGATTATGGCAACCGAGTCGGCGTGGGAATGGGCCACCTTTGACGAGCCAGTGAGCATGCCTGCACCAGGTATGGAAGCTGGAGTTAAAACGGCTTCGGCATAGTAGCCAATAACTGAATTTGAAAAAAATGGCGCATTAGCGCCATTTTTTGTGGCTGCGATTTAGCAAAGCTATTGCTTGTCGTCGGCGTGCTTGGCGAGCTTTTCTAATTTCGCTTTTAGCGAGGGCGGGGCCGATTCTGCTAAGGATAGTAAGTGTGCGGCAGTGGCGGCACTCATGGTGCGGTTGCTGCGATAGCTTGATTTTGGCGCTTCAATTTTATTACTTAAGCGTTGTTGCGCCTCGGGGTTGGTGGTGATTTTCACCATAGTGCAATCGTGCAGGCCGACTTGGCGAAAGGCGCTAAGTAAATCCATTTTTAAAAAGTTAAGTCGCGTTGCTAAGGTGGCTGAAGCCGCTTCGATGGTCAGCACGCCATCACGAAAATGCGCCACTCGGCACTTTTTGCTTAGCACTGGCCCTAAGGTGTCTGCCAGGCAGGTTTGTAACTGCTCGGCTTGGGCACTGGTTTGGCCATATTGGCTGAGCTTATCAGACCAACCACCCATGACTTCATTGAGTGGTTTGGGGTTGTAACGATTTTTAGTCACAGAGTTACGTCCTATCGCTTGAAAAACATCACTAACAACGCCATATCAAACACAGTATAACAGACAGCAAGCAGTATTATTGACACTTGTCTTGCTATTTCTCGCCTCACCGCACCACTTTGTTGCAAATGAGCAAGGTATTATTTGCTCAATAAGGTTTGCAGAAAAAAAGAGTCTGGTATGATAGGGCATTATTTTAACTCGGCAATGACAATAAGCCACTTCCTAAATTGGCAAAATTTAAAACCGTAATTTAGGAACGTCTTTAGTCGCCAACAGGACAAGTGCGACCCAGCAACAAACATACTGACTGAGTAGTTTGGGTCAGCCAACACAGAGTGAAACGGTTTAAACATGTTAGCTAATATTTTTACCAAGATTTTTGGTAGTCGTAATGATCGCACCATCAAAAACCTACGAAAAACGGTCGCCCTCATCAATGCCCTAGAAGAACAATATGGCAAGCTAAGCGACGAAGAACTAAAACAAAAAACCAGCGAATTTAAACAGCGCATTGAGCAAGGCAGCAGTTTAGATGACATATTACCAGAGGCGTTCGCTACTGTGCGTGAAGCATCAAAGCGCGTATTTGGAATGCGTCATTTCGATGTTCAAATGATTGGTGGTATGGTGTTGCACCAAGGCCGTATTTCAGAAATGCGTACCGGTGAAGGTAAAACCTTAACGGCAACATTGCCAGCCTACCTGAATGGTCTATCGGGTAAAGGCGTTCACATTATTACTGTGAACGATTACCTGGCTAAGCGTGATGCTGAAACCAACCGTCCACTGTTTGAATTTTTAGGCTTAACTGTTGGCTGTAACGTGCCGGGTATGATGCCACAGCAAAAGAAACAAGCGTACGAAGCCGACATCACTTATGGTACCAACAACGAATTTGGTTTTGACTACCTGCGCGACAACATGGCGTTTAGCATCGAAGAACGTGTGCAGCGCCCACTTAACTACGCGGTAGTGGATGAAGTGGATTCCATCTTAATTGATGAAGCCAGAACACCACTGATCATTTCTGGTCCTGCTGAAGACAGCTCAGAGCTGTACACCGAAATCAATAAAATCGTACCAGAGCTTGAACTGCAAGAAAAAGAAGACGAAGAAGGCGTTGAAGGCGACGGCGATTTCACTATTGATGAAAAGAGCAAGCAAGTTCACCTTACCGAGCGCGGCCAAGTTAAAGTAGAAGAACTACTAACCCAGCGCGGCTTAATTGAGGAAGGCGATTCACTGTATTCTGCCGGTAACATCTCACTACTAAGTCATGTTTACGCAGCCCTGCGTGCACACAAGTTGTACCAAAAAGACGTCGACTACGTAGTTAAAGAAAACGAAGTTATCATTGTTGATGAGCACACTGGTCGTACTATGGAGGGCCGTCGTTGGTCGGAAGGTTTACACCAAGCGGTGGAAGCCAAAGAAGGGGTGCGCATTCAAAACGAAAACCAAACCCTGGCTTCGATCACCTTCCAGAACTACTTCCGTTTATACAACAAGCTGGCGGGTATGACAGGTACTGCCGACACTGAAGCGTTTGAGTTCCAGTCGATTTACGGCTTAGATACGGTGGTTATTCCAACCAACAAACCTATGGTTCGTGATGATCGCGCTGATTTAGTGTACCTTACTCAAGAAGAAAAATTCGAAGCCATTCTTGCCGACATTCGCGATTGCCAAGAACGCGGTCAGCCAGTACTTGTGGGTACGGTATCGATTGAAAGCTCAGAGTATTTATCACACTTCTTGCGTAAAGAAAAAATTGACCACAACGTTCTGAACGCCAAATTCCATGCCCAAGAAGCAGACATCATCGCCGACGCGGGCTTACCTGGTAAAGTGACTATTGCCACCAACATGGCTGGTCGTGGTACCGATATTGTCCTTGGGGGTAACTGGCAGTCAGAAGTAGAAAAACTCGACAACCCAAGCGAAGAAAAAATTGCTGAGATCAAGGCCGAGTGGCAGAAGCGCCACGACGCGGTACTTGAATCAGGTGGTTTGCACATCATTGGTACTGAACGTCACGAATCACGTCGTATCGATAATCAGCTCCGTGGTCGTTCTGGTCGTCAGGGGGATGCTGGCTCGAGCCGTTTCTATCTGTCAATGGACGATCCATTGATGCGTATTTTTGCCGGTGAGCGCATGACCAACATGATGCGTAAACTCGGTATGCAACGTGGTGAAGCCATTGAGCACCCGTGGGTAAACCGTGCCATTGAAAACGCCCAGCGTAAAGTAGAGGCGCGTAACTTCGATATTCGTAAGCAGCTACTTGAGTACGATGACGTGGCTAACGATCAACGTAAGGTGGTTTACGAGCAGCGTAATGAACTACTGGAAGAAGGTGATATTTCAGAAACCATCACCGCCATCCGTGAAGATGTCTTGAATGGTGCCATTGACCAGTATATTCCACCGCAAAGCTTGGCTGAGATGTGGGATATTCCGGCACTGGAAGAGCGCCTGAAAAACGACTTCCATGTTGAGCTGCCTATTGCCAAGTGGCTAGAAGAAGACAGCAAGCTGTACGAAGAAGTATTGCGTGAGCGCATTGTTGAAGAAGTTGCAAAGGCTTATAAGCAAAAAGAAGAGATGGTTGGCGCCGATGTCCTCCGTCACTTCGAAAAAGCGGTGATGCTACAGAGCTTAGATCAGCACTGGAAAGATCACTTAGCTGCCATGGATCACCTGCGTCAAGGTATTCACCTGCGTGGTTATGCGCAAAAGAATCCTAAGCAAGAGTATAAGCGTGAGTCATTTGAACTGTTCTCACAAATGCTGGAAAACCTTAAAATCGACGTGGTTGGCGTATTGAGCAAAGTGCAAGTACGCGCCGAAGAAGACGTTGAAAAAGTGGAACAACAGCACCGCAAGAGCGAGCAAGCACCACGTGAATACCAACACGAAGAAGCTGAGCGCGTAGGTGGTGAAACACCGGAGGGCGCGGTAGTGGCCTCGCGCACTGAGCCTAAAGTGGGCCGTAATGAGCCATGCCCGTGTCAGTCAGGTAAAAAATACAAGCAGTGCTGCGGTAAGTTAAAATAAAGCTTACCCGGCCACGAACAACGAAAAAGCGACGTAAGTCGCTTTTTTTATGGAGTGATGATGAGCAAAAAAAGAGTAGAAGTTGCCGTTGGCGTAATTATGAGGCAGCAGCAGGTGTTTGTCTGTTTACGCAATCAAGCACAACACCAAGGCGGTTTGTGGGAATTTCCAGGTGGTAAAATAGAGCCTGGTGAGAGCGTATTTCATGCCCTTCAACGTGAGCTAAAAGAGGAAGTGGCCATTGATATCGCCAGTTCAACCGAGCTGATGCGCATTGAGCACGACTATGGTGATAAGTCGGTGTGTTTGCATATTCACAGCGTGACTGAGTTTAGCGGTGAGCCTCACGGCGCGGAAGGGCAAGCCTCGAAGTGGGTGGCGATTGCTGCCTTGCACGAGTTGGATTTCCCCGCGGCCAATGTTGCTATTGTGGAAAAACTGCAACAAGGGTAAATGTCTGACAAACTTTGTTACCAAATGATGGACTTTGGAGCGTAGCCAGTGCTGCGCTCACTCCGTAAAATAGTGAACAGTCACTAACGTGTTTGGCTGGTACACGGAGGAACAGCAAAACTGTTCAATTACCTGGGACTGTGCCAGTATGGATACGCAATAACACGAACAATAACTCAAGCATAAACTCTTTTCAGGGGAAGTTATGAAGAATATATCACTCACTGCCGCCAGCGTGGCGCTGGCGTTAGGGCTGCTTGGTTGTAGCGAACAGCCAAATACCCAGCAACAAAGCGTACAGAGCGAAGCCGAAGCACCAAAACAAACACTGAATTCAGGCATTGCACTGGCCAATATTGATGAGTCGGTAAGACCGCAAGATGACTTCTATTATCATGTTAATGGTAAATGGTTAGAAAAAACCAAGATCCCAGCAGATAAGTCAAACTACGGCTCGTTTACTCAGCTGTATGAAAACTCGCAAGAAGCGATGAAAAAAGTACTGGAAGATGCTGCAGCCAACGACAATGCTAAACCAGGCTCAGAAGAGCAAAAATTAGGTGCTTTTTATCAAAGCTATATGAATAAGGCGGCTCGTAATGAGCTGGGGGTAGAGCCAATTAAGCCATACCTTAATGAAATTCAAGCCGTTGCAGATAAATCTGAATTACCAGCACTGCTGGCTAAAATGCGCTTATCGGGTGTTTCTACACCGTTTGCTTGGTACGTCAATAACGACGCCAAAAATTCAACAGAGAACGCCCTGTACATGTTCCAGTCTGGTTTAGGCCTACCTGACCGTGACTACTACCTTAAAGACAGCGAAAAGTTTGAAAAAATTCGTCAACAATACTTTGACTACATTGCTCAAAGCTTAGGCAAAGTGGGGGTAGAAAAACCAGGTGAAGCGGCGCGTGGTATTCTTGAACTAGAAACCAAGCTTGCCGAAGCGCAGTGGACTCGAGTTGAAAGCCGAGACGCCACCAAAACCTATAACAAGATGACGATCGCTGAGTTTAATCAGCTGATGCCAAGCTTTGATGCGGCAGCGTTGCTACAAAATCTTGGCCTCAATACCGATGAAATTATTGTTAGCCAGCCGAGCTTCTTCGAAGAGCTATCTGAGGTAATGGCTAACACTGACCTTAAGGTATGGCAAGACTATCTAACTTTCCACTTTACTAATGACTACGCAGAGCTCCTTAGCGATGACATGGTGGACTTGAAGTTTGGCTTCTTTGGTAAAACCTTAAAGGGCATTGAAGAGCAAGCGCCAACGTGGAAAAAAGCGGTGGATGCCAGTAATAGCGTACTGGGCGAAATGCTCGGTAAGATTTACGTCAAAGAGTACTTCCCACCAGAAGCCAAAGCGCGCATGGAAGAGCTGGTTGATAATCTTATTAAAGGCTTCGATCAAGCCATTGACGGCCTTGAGTGGATGAGCGCCGAAACCAAGGTAGCGGCGAAAGAAAAGCTCAATAAATTTACACCGAAAATTGGTTACCCTGATAAGTGGAAAGATTATTCTTCACTGGAAATAAATCCAGACGATCTGGTTGGCAACTACATTCGTTACAGCCGCTTTGCCAACCAAGAAATGGCAGACAAGCTAGGTAAGCCGGTGGATCGCAGTGAATGGTTTATGACACCACAAACAGTGAATGCTTACTACAACCCAGTGAACAACGAGATCGTTTTCCCAGCGGCGATTTTACAACCGCCATTCTTTAACTTAGAAGCAGACGATGCCGTTAACTATGGTGCCATCGGTGCGGTGATTGGTCACGAACTGGGCCATGGTTTTGACGACCAAGGGGCAAAATACGACGGTGATGGCAACCTGCGTAATTGGTGGAGCGAGTCTGATCTTGAGCAGTTTGAAGCGCGCAGTAAAAAGCTGGTCGAGCAGTTTAACCAATTTAAGCCATTTGACGATGCTGCCGTGAATGGTGAGCTTACCCTAGGTGAAAACATTGGAGACTTAGGCGGCTTAACGGTAGCCTACAAGGCGTACCAAATTTCGCTAGAGGGCGAAAAGGCTCCAGTGATTGATGGTTACACCGGTGAGCAACGCTTCTTTATGGGGTGGTCGCAAATTTGGCGCCGTAAATATCGCGATGAAGAATTGCGTAACCGCCTAATGACCGACCCTCACTCACCCAGTCACTACCGCGTCATTGGCGTATTACCTAACATGCCAGAGTTCTACGAGGCATTTGACGTCAAAGAAGGCGACAAGATGTATTTGAAGCCGGAAGACCGCGTTAAAATTTGGTAATCATCCACGCCAAATAATAACCCTAAAAAGCCACGGTCTACCGTGGCTTTTTACTTTGTTATCCAAACCCCAATATTTCGACACTCCAAACGTACTCCCGTCACTATGACCTCCAATATTTCGACACCCTGAACTTGATTCAGGGTCCATTGGGTCCGCGGAATAAATCCGCGGCTACAAAGTTCGTCACCCTGAACTTGATTCAGGGTCCATCTCGAACTTCGCGCTGCTCTCACCATAGGCTCCGTATCAAGCTCTGAGAGATCCCGACATAAAGCCGGTCCCACAAGAGGTGTAGGCGCGATTTTATATCGCGATTTTTTTCATGGTTTTACATCATGCTGAGAGATCCCGACATAAAGCCGGTCCCACAAGAGGTGTAGGCGCGATTTCATATCGCGATTTTTTTCATGGTTTTACATCATGCTGAGAGATCCCGACATAAAGCCGGTCCCACAAGAGGTGTAGGCGCGATTTCATATCGCGATTGTTTTCATGGTTTTACATCATGCTAAGAGATCCCGGCATAAAGCCGGCCCCACAAGAGAGGTGTAGGCGCGATTTTACATCGCGACCATTGCAAATGGTTTCATATTGAACCTATTTACCTATTGTGAATTGTCAATCTCAGACTATAACAACGCACGAGTTTCCCCAAGATGAAAAAATAATGATAGCGCTGTCATTTTAACTTTTATATGATGTTACTGAATAAAAAATGATTAAATACAACTCGGGTGGAGTGAGTTTAGAAACTGGGAGTAAACCATGACAATAAAAACGACTTTGCTAGGCGCCATGCTCGCAGGCTATTCATTATGTAGCCACGCCGCATTAACTCAGCAGCAGCTCGACGATTTTACTAAGGCAACGCATTTTCAATTTGCAGTAGAAAGTAACTTTGGCAACAGTGCCGGTGGTTTTGACGGCAGCATAACCCTACGCAATGATTCCAGCGTCGGCCTACCTAAAGGTAAAAGCGATTGGCAAATTTATCTTCACTCTGTTCGCAATATCACCACAGGTAGCAGTAATGGCCTGCAGTTTGAGCACATTAATGGTGACTTGCACCGCATTACGCCAACTGCAGAGTTTCAAGGGCTAGCTCCAGGGCAACAGCTAAAGGTGCCATTTAAAGGCACTGCTTGGGTTGCCGCCTACACCGACTTTATGCCACGGGCATTTATGGTAGCGGGCGATAACACGCCGGCTATTTTCGCCAATACCGACAGTGAAGAGGTGCAAAATTTTATCGCGCCTATTGAGCGCGAAGAGCAACTAAAGCGCTATAACACCCCCACAGATTACACCAAAATTGCCAACGCCGAGCTTCGCTATGAACGCAATGCAGCAAACCACACGGTATCGAAACAAGAAGCACTGCGACGTATTATTCCTAAGCCTCAATTCATTGATTTTAATCGCGGCGACATCACCCTCGACCAAAGCTGGCAAATTCGTTTTGCTGGGCGCTTAAAATCCGAAGTGGCGGTATTTCAAGAAGACTTAAGCGAGTATGGTTTAACGCTTGAGGCAAAGCCGGATCATATTCCAGCAGGTGACCTACCTACTATCTACCTAAGTGTGGATGAAAATCTTGAGAGCTCAGTAAGTTCAGGAGCTTATAGCCTCGAAATAGACGATGACGTAGTCCGTATTGTGGGCATCGATAATGCCGGCGTATTTTACGGTATTCAAAGCTTGCTGGCGCTTTTCCCGGCCAATAACCAAGGCCAGATCAACGTGTCTCATGTAGAAATAAAAGATGAGCCCCGTTTTGATTGGCGTGGAATGCATTACGATAATGCCCGCAATTATCACGGCAAAGCGGCTTTATTTAAACTGCTTGAGCAAATGGCGCGCTACAAGCTCAACAAGTTCCACTGGCACTTTTCTGACGATGAAGGCTGGCGCTTAGAGATCCCAGGGCTCCCCGAGTTAACCGAGGTAGGTGGCCAGCGCTGCTTTGATTTACAAGAACGTGAATGCTTACTTACCCAGCTCGGCACTGGGCCATTTAAATCTGGCAGTGGTAATGGCTATTTATCGCGCAGCGACTTTATTGAACTACTGAAGTTTGCCCATGCCAGACACATTGAAATCATTCCCGAAATCGAAAGCCCAGGGCACGCACGGGCAGCCATTAAGTCGATGGAAGCGCGCTACCATAACCTGATGGCGGCAGGAAAACCCGAGCAGGCCAAAGCGTATTTACTAACCGATTTTGAAGACACCTCTGAATACTCTACGGTGCAATTCTATAATGATAATTCCATTAATGTGTGCCTCGACTCCACCTATGCCTTTATGGAAAAAGTGGTGTATGAGCTACAACAAATGTATCGCGAAGCGGGCACTTTATTAAAAACCGTACACTTTGGTGGCGATGAAGTAGGAAAAGGCTCTTGGACCGAGTCACCGGCTTGTAATGCACTGTTTGCGGTGGCAGATAATGGTGTTGCAGGACCGAGCGATCTTAAACCTTACTTTACCCAAAAAGTGGCTAAGTTACTGGATAAACGAGGGATCAGGCCAGCTGCTTGGGAAGATGGCCTAATGTATAACCGCACCACCACCTTTAAGCGCGACGAATTTCCTAACGCACAGTTTTTGGTGAACACCTGGGATAATATTTGGGAATGGGGGGTAGCCGACCGCGCTCACCGTTTTGCCAATAACGATTACCAAGTGATTTTATCTCATGGTACTCATTTATACTTTGATCACCCTTACGAGGCCCACCCAGAAGAGCGCGGTTACTATTGGGCAACACGTTACATTGATACCAAAAAAACCTTCTCTTATATGCCGGAGCATATTTACGCCAATGCCGACTACACTCGCAATCGTGAGCCCATAGAAAATCTTGAAGCCTTAGTTGGCCGTGCGCTTCCGGCGCTAGAAAAGCCAGAAAACATTCTCGGTGTACAAGGCCAAGTGTGGGGTGAAACCATCCGTACAGAAGCACAAGTCATGCGACTTATCTTCCCGCGTTTATTGTCGCTAGCAGAACGTGCTTGGCATAAAGCGTCATGGGAAGGCGAGCAACTGGATAGCGAGCAGCGTGATAAAGATTATTCACACTTTGCCGCGGCGCTGGCACTAAAGGAAATTCCTAAACTGCAAAACGATGGCATTCAACCGAACCTTCCGGTGCCGGGCGCTAAAGTGGTATTAGGCAAGCTAGAAGCCAATAGTGCCTTTCCATTTTTAGCCATTGAGGTGAGTGTGGATGGTGGTGAGTCATGGCAGCCATACACTGATCAGATGAGTGTTGATGATGCTAGCAAAGTACTACTAAGAACCCGCGCTGGAGCAAAAAACACCAGTCGAGTCACTGGGTTAAAGTAACCCTTTCGATCTTACTTATCGCAAAAAAGGGCTTTGGCCCTTTTTTAGTGATAATTTTGCTCAAATTCTAACTGGTAATGAAATAGTTTTTAACGTAAAGTTAAATGTCAGCGCTGTCATTTTTTGCAGTAATACCATTTTGCGTAATTGAGTAAGTAGTTAATCAGGATGGTATCAAATAACAATTATACCAAGGCCAAACAACAAGTAATGAGTTATCTTTATGGAAGCTACCGTGTCGAATACAACCAAACGAAGTAACGCTATCCCGATGGCGATAGTGGCCGCCATGTTCTTTATTCTGGGTTTTGTCACCTGGCTCAATGGCTCACTAATGCCATACCTTGAGCAAGTGCTAAAGCTCACCCCGTTTCAATCTTCATTTATTCTCTTTTCTTTTTATATTGCGGTAACGGTAACAGCGGTTCCGTCGGCGCTGGTGATCCGCAAAGTCGGTTATAAAAATGGTATGGCCATCGCTATTGCGATGATGATGTGTGCGGCTTTACTGTATATTCCGGCGGCAAAAACCCAAATGTTTGCGCTGTTTTTGTTTGCTCAGTTTACTATGGGAATTGGCCAAACCTTACTGCAAACTGCGGTTAACCCTTATGTGGTGCGTATTGGACCTGAAGAGTCGGCTGCGGTACGCGTGAGTATTATGGGGATCCTCAATAAAGGAGCCGGCATCGTTGCACCATTAGTGTTTACGGCTCTGGTTCTGAGCAACTTTACCGACATGGCTGGCAAAGAGTTAACTCAAGCCGACATCGACGCCATGGCCAATGGTTTAGTAGGCCCATATTTAGGACTTGCTGCCTTTATCGGCTTATTTGCGTTAGGAATTAAGTTTGCACCACTGCCTGAGCTTGAAGACGAACATGGCAACGAGGCGCATGGCTCGGTACGAGAAGCCTTACAGCACCCGAATCTTAAACTAGGTGTGATTGCGCTGTTTTTATACGTAGCCGTGGAAGTGATTGCAGGCGACACCATTGGCTCGTTTGCCCTGGCGCTCGGAGTAGAAAAGTACAGTGTGATGACGTCTTACACCATGGCGTGTATGGTTACAGGTTATATTTTAGGTATCCTTTTGATCCCACGAGTGATTTCTCAAGAAAAAGCACTGACCGCCTCAGCGGTATTAGGCGTACTGCTAACCTTAGCCATTTCCTTTGGCAGCCCAGAGTCATTTATTATTTCGGATTTATTTGGATTGAAACAATTACCTGATATTCTACTTATGGTTGCCATATTAGGTTTAGCCAACGCTATTATGTGGCCAGCCATTTGGCCCCTCGCATTATCTGGACTTGGCAAGCTAACCAGTGTAGGCTCAGGGTTATTGGTGATGGGAATTGCCGGCGGCGCATTTGGTCCAGTATTTTTGGGCCTAGCAAAAGGCACCTCAGGCACCGTAGAATCACAGCAAATAGCACACCTAGTGATGCTACCTTGCTACCTCTTTATTATCTTCTATGCGGTCAAAGGCCATAAAATAAAAAAGAAAGCATAGTTAGGTGATAACAGCATTTCTATGTAAGTAGAAATAATCCCGTGTGTGATGCCACCTGAATAAGGTGGCATTTTTTATGCCCAAACAACCTCCAACGCAATATAGAATCATAATAACCATCGCGATATAAAATCGCGCCTACACCTTTTTTGTGGGACCGGCTTTACGCCGGGATGTTTTATCGCAATATAAAATCGCGCCTACACCTTTTTTGTGGGACCGGCTTTACGCCGGGATGTTTTATCGC
>NZ_JBLWMW010000020.1:0-75934 GCF_048515945.1 Pseudoalteromonas 'SMAR' | reverse complement strand
AGCAGTGGACTTTTAATCCATTGGTCGATGGTTCGAGTCCATCATGACCCACCACCTTCCCTTTGTTTCATAATATATTCAAAATTCTTTCCTCGAGTCGTCACTTTGCCGTAAACAATCGCTAGGATTACGACCTTAATTTTCGTATAATCCCGCCTATTAATGCAATGTGGACTAGTGGTCGAGAAATGAGTCTAGCTGAACAAATAATGCCGGAAGATTATATCTTCCCTCCAAAGCCTGCGCCTTTGACGGATGCAGAAAAAGCGGAATATAAAGCGCGAATAAAATCTTTACTAATTGAAAAAAATGCGGTGCTTGTTGCCCACTATTATACTGATCCAGAGATCCAAGCGCTGGCTGAAGAAACGGGTGGCTGTGTGGCTGACTCGTTGGAAATGGCGCGTTTTGGGTCAAAGCAAGAAGACAAAGATATTATTATTGTTGCTGGCGTTCGCTTTATGGGCGAAACGGCGAAAATTTTAACTCCACACAAAACCGTAGTCATGCCAACCCTTGAAGCAACTTGCTCATTGGATGTTGGTTGCCCGATTGATGAGTTTTCGGCATTTTGTGATCAATACCCAGACCGTAAAGTCGTTGTTTACGCCAATACCTCGACAGCGGTTAAAGCAAGAGCGGATTGGATTGTAACCTCTTCTTGTGCGCTAGAAATTGTTGAGCACCTTGATGAGCAAGGGGAAAAAATAATTTGGGGTCCGGACAAGCACTTGGGCTCATATATCCAAAAGCAAACGGGTGCGGATATGATCATGTGGAACGGTGCCTGTATCGTTCATGATGAGTTTAAAACCAAAGCGCTGAAGGATATGAAACAGCTTCACCCAGATGCGGCTGTATTAGTTCACCCTGAGTCTCCTGCTGAGATTGTTGAGCTTGCTGATGCGGTTGGCTCTACTAGCCAACTTATTAAAGCAGCACAAGACATGCCAAATCAGAAGTTTATTGTGGCCACTGATCGCGGTATCTTCTACAAGATGCAGCAGCTATGTCCAGAGAAAGAGTTTTTCGAAGCTCCTACAGCAGGTGAGGGCGCTACGTGTAAAAGCTGTGCTAACTGTCCATGGATGGCAATGAATGGTTTACAAGCCATTGAAGAAGCCCTACTCAATGCCGAAGGCAAAGAAGTGTTTGTTGATATGGATTTACGTGACGGTGCATTGCGCTCGTTAAATCGCATGTTAGACTTTTCGGCGTCTTTGAAAAAATAAGCAGCTCTTGTTTGCTTTATGTGCAATTAGCATACAAAAGCAAAAAACTGCTTGATATACTGCGAGGCTTTTCATAGTATTAGCCCCGCATCTAGTGCGGAGAGATGGCTGAGTGGCTGAAGGCGCACGACTGGAACTCGTGTATACGTTAATAGCGTATCGAGGGTTCGAATCCCTCTCTCTCCGCCACCCCCCTCATTCCCCTGAATTTCTTAATAAAAACAAACCTTTATGATTTTTTGGGGTAACACCTATTGGATCCCTATTTCAAAGCTTTCCAAACCATTGCTTCAAACAAAGTCATTACCTTTAACTTATTGTTAATTCGACGAATGGCAAAAGCGATGGTCATAATCTATTATAAATAGCCACTTTATTAAGCTGATAATGATTAATTGCACTAAGTGCAGCCGCAATGAGAAAGCAATGATAAAAATAATAAAGCCCATACTTTTGTTGGTATTACTTCAATACTGTTTCGTGGCAGAGGCTGAAGAGCTAACAATCTACTCGAGCGACCTTGAAGTCGTACAAACAGAAGCGTTTGTTTTTCAAGCGATCCAACAAAACGTCACGCAGTATAAGCTTAACAAGGTTTCTTCTGGGTTAGAGCGTGGGATCAGAAACGTAATGCATGGTAAGGGGCATTGTGTTAGAAACCTATTGAAAACCGCTGCCCGCAGTCAACGCTTGATTTTTTCAGAGCCGTTTACTTATTTTCTTGGCTTGCAAGCGTTTGTGCGCCCAAAGGTTAAGATTGCTGCGCTCGAAAATATAACCACCTTGTCGCAACTGTTAGCGGCTAATCCAAAGTTAATTGTTGGCATTGAAAAAGGGCGGTCATATGGTGATATCGCCGATGCCGAAATCCATAAAATTGATCCCCAACAGGCCTATGTTAAACAAGGCAATGATAACGAAGCACAAATGCTAGCCATGTTGGCGAACCAGCGCTTTGATTTACTGTTGGAGTACCCCTCGGTTGTGTCATACTTTTTAAACGATAATCGCGTTCGTCGCGATGACCAGCCTAGACAAATAACCTTGGCGCAGTTTCCTGCATTGGTGGGTGGGCGGCTTGCATGTATTGATACTCCACAAACACGAGACTTTATAGCGCAAGTGAATAAGCACCTCGTTCTGCTAAAACAACAGCCAACCTACTTAAAATGGCATTTAGACTATATTGAACCACAATTACATGAGCAATTTGTTCAGCATTTTCGTGCTGCCATAGCACGGGATCAATAGCCTTACTGAGTTATGGATTTACTGTCTGGTGTATAAGCTGTTGAGCAAGTTGCTGTAGTATTTCAGGGTTGGGGTTTGTGGCTGCATAGGCTCTAAGGCCATAAACATTGACGACAAATAGCCTTGCCTTGTTGCTGGCATCAGGCCGTGAGAGCGCAGTGCCCTCAGGCCAGTGACGAAGAAACTGTTGTGTAATAAGGGTTTCAAATTGATGCAGGTGGTTTTGCAATGCCGCTTGCACCTCAGGTTCACTTTCGCCAATTTCATGTAGAGTTTTGGTCAACAGACAAACTTGTTTGGCTTCAGTGGCTAAGCATTCTTCGACTAAATCGGTTAGAAAGCGAGTTAAGGCTTGCTGAAGGCTGACACAGTCTGCAAACAGTACTTTATATTGTGCCAAACGATCAACCTGATATTGGTTGATGGCGGCAAGTAACAAGCCTTTTTTATTTTTAAATGCACAGTAGATTGACCCCGGATGAAGTCCTGTTGCTGCCGTTAATTTGGGCATGCTCGCCTGGGTGTATCCATAGCGCATAAAGACGTGCATTGCGCTTCGTAGCACTTGTACTTTATCAAACTCTGCCGTTCTCATGTTTATGTTTACTCCCTTTTAGCCACTGATAGCGCCATTGTAGCAAGTATTGGCGTTATTTTCTGCGCCGTTGTACTCATCCCACGTTTGACTTAGAGGCAGTACAATTGTCTTCCTTTAACTAGGATTTTATTTTGCTATTGCTGTATCATTTGTAGCCAGCAGCTGTAATGATTTTAGCTTTTGATCTGAGCGTCCTTACCGTGGCATTACTTCGCTTAGTCAATATACAGTTGGCTTTAGTATATTTATGAAATGAATTTGAATACTATTTATCGGAAAAACTTTGTTTAAGATATTAATATTATTGATGTTATTGCTTTTTTCTGTTTTCGGCAATGCGCAAAATCTGGTGATTTATCATAACACCTCGACACAAATACAAACCGAATCGCTTGTATTCGATGCATTAAAGCCCCAGTTAAAAGAGGTGCAGTTAAGTGAGCAAAAAGTCAGTGTCAGTCGAGCAATACAGCGCTTACAACAGGGGGGAGGCCATTGCATTCGAGATTTAGTCAAAAATAAGCAACGCAGTGAAGTATTTATCTTTTCCGATCCACTCCATTATTTATTTAACCTGCAATTATTTGCGATGCCTGATACTGCCGCGCAATTAAAGCAAAACGACGCCAATTTAGTGCAACTCCTAGCAGACAATAACAAGCTTATTCTGGGCATTGATAAAGAGCGCTCTTATGGCGATTCTCTCGACCAACAAATTGCTCAAGTGGATCCTGAGCAGCTCTACATAAAGGAAGGAAGAGCCGTGGAGTCTCAGTTATATGGGATGCTGCAAAGTAATCGCTTTGACTTGCTCATAGAGTATCCCACTGTGATTGATTATTTCACCAAACACAATGAAAAAGAGGTAGAAAAGCCTCTAGCATTGCCACTGAAAGGACTGCCAACACTTATTTCTGGGCGTATCGCTTGTATCGACACACCAGCAACGCAAGCATTTATTCAGCAAATCAATGGTACGCTTGCAACCCTTAAGCAAAGCCAAGACTACCTTACCTGGCACTTAGCCTTTATCGATAAGCGTTTACATAAGGCTTTTAAACAAGCGTTAGCTGAAGCTATTACCTTCGAACGGGTACCTCAAAACAAGCAGTAGTCAGTAAGGCTTTCGGTTATCAAGCATTGTAGCAGAAACAGGTGCTGTGGAGAGCTTCACTGAGCTGTATTAAGCGAGTGAGGGTAATGGCATAAAAAAAGGTGCACCATTTCTTTGGCTAGCTCTTGAATAGTCATTCAATAACCCCCAATCTTGAATATACATTCAAATATAAGGAGTGAGTATGACTCGCAGTCTTTTCGATTCAGTGAAACTGAATCACTCCATTTCACTTAAAAATAGAATCTTGATGGCACCACTGACTCGCTGTATGGCGGACGACGACTTAGTGCCAACAGATGCCATGGTAAACTACTACGCTAAGCGTGCCAAAGCCGGTTTGATCATTGGTGAAGCCACTCTTATTCGCCCTGACGCCCAAGGATATCCCAACACGCCCGGGTTATTTACTCAAGCGCAAATCGCTGGCTGGCGCAAGGTGACGGATGCAGTGCATGCCAATGGCGGCAAGATGTTTGCGCAACTTTGGCACGTAGGTCGGGTTGCGCACCCATACTTTTTTGATGGCGAGGTGTTGGCGCCATCTGCTATCGGCATTGAAGGCACTGTGCCTAGAATGCGCTCACTTAACTATCAAACCCCAAAAGCGGCAACGCAACAAGAGATAAAGCAGTTACAGCAAGATTACGCTAAAGCCGCTGAGAATGCCTTAGAAGCAGGCTTTGATGGCGTTGAAATTCATGGGGCTAATGGTTACTTAATCGATCAATTCTTGCACCATGCCGCCAATGTGCGTGATGATGAGTATGGTGGTTCACCTGAGAATATGAGTCGTTTTGCACTAGAGGTAGTGGATGCGGTGGTCGCTCGTATTGGTGCTGACAGAGTCGGGTTACGTTTGTCGCCAGGCGCTTACTTTAATATGGATGGGGATGAGCGAGACAGAGCGGTATTCGATTATTTAGTGAAAGCACTGAACAGCCGTGAGCTTGCCTACCTGCATGTGGGTATATTTGATGATGCTATGACGTTTGATTATCTTGGTGGCAGTGCTTCTGAGTATTTACGTAGTCTCTATCAAGGAACCCTAGTTGGTGTTGGCAGTTACACACCAGAGACCGGAGCAGCGGCTATTGAGCAAGACAAGTTTGACTTACTAGCAATAGGCAGGCCCTTTATTGCCAATCCAGATTATGTTGACAAAGTGGCCGCACAGCAGCCGCTTACCCCCTATGATGAGTCGATGCTCGCCACGCTAGATTAAGGCACTTTTAATAAAGTGAATTGCTGTAACTGACTTTGCTTTTTAAATATGCCAAATGGAATGTTTGGCATATTTCTACTCATTACATATGCTTTGCTAAGTAGACAATAATAATCTAATTGTTGTCATATGGTTTAGTGAATATATTTTATGGCTAGGTTGGCTTGCTAACCTTTTATTGAAATGCTTAACCTTTAGCTTACGTTGCTCTTCCTTTAAATTTAATATAACTAAGAATAAAGGCGTATCACTGTGTTCAATTTTGCTCTAATTGTGTAATAATAAGTCAGCTTAGCAGTTATGAGTGCGTCGGTATATGCAAGAAGATTTATTAAATTCAGTCATTAAAATCACTAAAACCAGAGACATTGACTCGCTTGAGTACAGTCTGGTTTCAACCATCCAAGAATTCATCGGTTGTGAGGAAGTTGCGGTCTATAAAGACTTACAGGTTCCAGGCGAGTTTGTTATTGAACGCAATCTATTGTTGAAAAAAGTGTCAGAAAAAGAGTTTGATTGGCAAGAGCGTTCCTTGGTGAAAGAGCCCGATAAAGAACTAATCTCGTGTTTACAGTCCGCTTGTATTATTACCGTGCAAGAGCGCAGTGGGCTAGAGCATCGCTGGGTGCCGATAAGTTTGCAAGACAAGCCGGTGGGGGCCATAGCGGTGGTAAGCAACGGCTTAGCCAGCTCAGATCAGGTGCTGCTCAATGCCTTTTGCCGCATATTTGAAAACTACCTCACCATTTTACATGAAAACGAGCGTGATAAGCTGACCGGTTTGTTAAACCGACAAACCTTCGAAAAACGCCTTAAGCAGCTGATTGAAAAGCAGGTAATTAAACAGCACAAAACGGTGCGTCATGGCGATGCGCGTAGCATTCATAAAGGCTCGACCTCATGGCTTGCTATCATGGATATTGATCACTTTAAAAAAGTGAATGACAACTATGGTCATGTCTGCGGTGATGAGGTGTTACTGCTGTTAGCGCAAAAGATGCGGCAGTTTTTCCGCTCCACAGATTTACTATTTCGTTTTGGTGGCGAAGAGTTTGTGTTAGTTTTTGAGCCCACCGATTTTGACTCCATCAAGAATAAAATGGACCAATTCATGGAATTGGTGCGCAATACCCATTTCCCGTTTGTGAAAAAACTGACCGTGAGTGTAGGCATGTCGCGGATAAGCCCCTATGACTTTCCCATCACGGTATTAGAAAACGCTGATAAAGCGTTATATTATGCCAAAGATCATGGCCGCGATCGTTTATGTTTTTATGACGAGCTACTTGAAGCGAAAGAAATCGAAGAAAAACATGAAAGCAGTGATATCGATCTTTTTTAGAGCCAAACTGAGCGTTCATACCCAGCGTGTCGGCTAGTTCACCATCGCTAAAAGGATTTAGCTGGCTTTTTAGCAATCATGCATACCTTTTTATTGCTCAACTGAAACTCCTCCTCTGGTAAAGAATTAAAAAAGCGCTTTGCGACCTTGCCACTATCGCTATAAATGTCAGTTTTCGCTACACTAGTTAAAAGTGTTTAACTCCTTGGCAGACAACATGTTACATATCATTCAGTCGAATAAAATGGAGATCCTTCAGGCGCAGCTTTGCACCTTGGTGAAAACCGCACCACTGACTAGCCCTTTTGCCAAAGAGGTGGTGTTAGTGCAATCCCCCGGCATGTCTGAGTGGTTAAAGCTGGGTATGAGTAAACACTTAGGTGTTAGTGCGCAAGTGGACTTCCCCTTACCTTCTAGTTTTATTTGGGGGTTATATCAAACCTTTATTGCGGACGTACCCAAAGAATCGGCGTTTAATAAAGCGAATATGACGTGGAAGCTATTTTCACTACTCCCTGACTGTCTAGAGCATGACGCGTATCTGCCACTGAAACAATATTTGGGTGAGGACCCAAGCAGCATTAAGTTGTTTGCCTTGTGCGAGAAAATTGCCGACGTTTTTGACCAATATTTGATGTATCGCCCGGAGTGGATAACGGCATGGGAGCAAGGGCAAGACGAGCTAGCGGACGTTAATGTCACCGAGCTGACACCTTGGCAGCCGGATCTTTGGCGACGATTACAGCAGCAGGTTGAGCAGTTGCAGCAAAGTCCTTATCACCGCAGTAATATGCACCAACAATTGTTGGATGCTTTAGCGGCAGCCGATCCGAAACAGCTCCCAGAGCGACTCTGTATATTTGGGCTTTCTGCCATTGCCACCAGTCAATTAGAAATTTTCCAAGCCCTAGCGCAAAAAACCGAGGTGTTTTTATTCTTTTTTAACCCCAGTGAACACTATTGGGGGGATCTGGTTGATGAAAAAACCCAAGCAAAAATCAGCGCCAAATACGCAAAAATGCCCAATATAGCGGCTCAAGAAGGAGAGTACTATTATATTGGTAACCCACTTTTATCGTCGTGGGGGAAGCTGGGTCGTGACTACTTTGAGCAACTGCTGCAGCTTGATGCCAGTTGGATAGATAGCTTTGATGACGATTTTTGCGACACTTTATTGGCAAATATTCAAGCGGAAATCTATCAACTGGCTTTTAAAGGGCAGTCGTTAACTAGCGACAGTCATTGGTTTGTCAGTGATGAAGGTAAGTTACCGGTCTCTTCCACAGATCGCAGTGTGGTGTTTCAGGACTGCCATACACCGCTGCGTGAAGTTGAGCGCTTACATGATTATTTACTCGATTTGTTCGCCAACAACCCGGCACTGACGCCCAAAGACATTATCGTTATGATGCCAGACGTTGGCACCTATTCGCCTTTTATTAAAGCCGTGTTTGATGGTTGTGATGACGCACTAAAAATACCTTATGCCATCTCTGACCTTGCCATTGAGCAAGAAAGGCCGATTTTAACTTCCTTTGTCACCCTGGCGGATTTACCCAGTAATCGTTTTTGTGTGTCGGATATTTTAGACTTATTAGGCGTTTCAGCCATCTCTGAACAATTCTCCTTAACAGCGCAAGAATTTGACACCATTCGCCATTGGCTCACCCAAGTGAGCGTTAAGTGGGGTCTCGATAGTGAGCATAAAAGCGAATACGGCTTGCCGAAGATCCCACTCAATACTTGGCAACATGGCCTCAACCGTTTGTTGCTTGGGGTGGCCATGAATGATGAGCAGACCCCATTCGAATCTATATACGCTGCGGATGCTGTTGAAGGCATGGCGGTGCAAGTACTGAATAAATTAATCGCCTTTATCGATGCCCTGAGCTGGTTAAAACAGCAGCTTGCCAGCCCGAAAACCTTAGCGGAGTATGCTGCTGTGTTGCGACAAGCCAAACACTGCTTTTACGCCACAGAATCAGAGCAAAGCTGGGATCTCCTCAAACTGGATCACATCATCGATAATATTGAAAAGCATCACCACAATGGCGATATTGAACAAGCCGTGTCGGCGAAGGTATTGGCGTATTTAGTCAGCCAAGGAGTAAAAGAAAAAGGAGTGGGACAGCGCTTTTTGGCCGGTGCTGTGAACTTCTGTACGCTCATGCCTATGCGAGCGATTCCGTTTAAGGTGGTGTGCATGTTAGGCCTCAATGATGCCGATTATCCCCGTACCGTGCAGCCAATTGGTTTTGATCTGGTGTCGCACTCAACTAGGCGCAAAGGCGACCGCTCGCGCAAATTAGACGATAGGTATCTGTTTCTTGAGGCGCTTTTAAGTGCTAGAGAGAACCTCTACATTAGTTACGTTGGTCGCTCTTGTTACAATAACGAAGTGCAGGTGCCCTCAGTCTTGGTCAGTGAATTAACAGAATACATTGGCCGTAGCTTTTATCTAGAAGATAAGCCAAATCGTGATATTGTCGGCCACCTGACCACTCAGTTGCCTCTGCAGCCGTTTAATCCGCAGCACTTTCAACCTGGGCCGTTGCAAAGTTATAACCCTACTTGGCTGTGGCAAAAGCAACAGCCCAGAGATGAAAACACAGCTACGCAAGCGCTGCCATTCAGCCCCGAAGGGGAAATTGAACTGGATGACTTTTTACGTGGTGTGTGTGCCCCACAACGGCTATTTTACCAACAAGTACTCGGGGTGAAATTACAACCCATAGCGGAGCAAAGTGACGATGAAGAGCCTTTCGCACTGGAACCATTGGCACGCTATCAGCATCTTGATGAAGTACTGGCATTGCAATTGTCTGAGCGTGACATCAACACCGAACAAGTATTGCAGCGCGGGGTATTGCCGCAGGCGAATATCGGCAAGCTAGAATTAGCCGACTTGATGACCCGAGTTACGCCCATGGCGCAGATTGTTAAGCCGTTATTAGCAAAGCCGAAAGACCCAATTGAAGTGAATATGCCAGTGGCGGGTAAAACGCTGGTAGGCTGGCTGGATGGCCTTTATGAAGACCGTCAGGTGTTTTACCGCACTGCCAGCATTAAAGCCAAAGACATTATTCAAGGCTACTTGCGCCACTGTGTGGCGGCGTCGATGGCATTAGACTTGACCACCCATATTGTTGGTTTAGATCAGTCGATTGTCTTTCAGCCGATGCCGCGTGAGCAGGCAGAGCAAAGCATAGCGCAATGGCTGGAGTTTTACCTGCAAGCGTTGACCCAGCCACTGCCTTTTTTCCCTGCAACCAGCTACGAGTACGCCAAAAGTGAAGATATGAATAAGGCTTTAAATAAATTCCAACCACAATACATTGGCATCGGTGAATGTGAAGACCCCTACATCGCCTTGTGTTTTGCCGATTTACGCCCTTATGAAGCGGACTTTATGGCTTTGAGTCAGTCGTTGCTGCAACCGGTTGTTGCTGTGGCTGAGGAGGTGCAACATGCAGATGCTTAACCCCATCACCATGGAGTTAGACGGTCAAAGCTTAATTGAGGCCAGTGCTGGAACCGGGAAAACCTACACTATAACGGGACTCTATTTACGTTATTTATTAGGGCTCAGAGGGCAAGATAGTGACGCCACGCCGTTGAATGTCGAGCAAATCCTGGTGGTGACCTTCACTGAAGCGGCCACCCAAGAGATTAAAGACAGGGTGCGTACACGTATTATTCAGGCACGAGATTGTTTACTTGGACAAGCGACGAAAGACGCGCTGATTATGGACGTCTTAGCGCAGGTCAGGGACAAAAAAGTGGCGTTTGATTTACTCGATGCGGCGGCTAAGTCCATGGATGAAGCGGCGATTTATACCATTCATGGTTTTTGTCAGCGCATGCTTAAACAGCATGCGTTCGAGTCTAAGGTGGCATTTAATCTAGAGTTTATTCTCGATGAAAGTGAGCTCATTGACGCCGCAGTGGCGGACCATTGGCGACGTTTTGTCTACCCTTTGGATCAAGACAAAACTCAAGCAGTGCTGGCACAATTTGCCACCCCTTATGCGCTAGCAAAAAAAATCCGGCCATTGTTAGCTCGTGAGCACGCCAAGATCACTCCAGAGTTTTCCCTTGACGAGGTGTTTGAAGCCCGAGAAAAGTATCAAACATTGGCACTGTGGCTGAAAGCTGAAATCGTCAAAGCCGATTACCTAAATACTTTAAAAAATGCCGGTCTTGCTGGCAATCGTGCGCCCGGGCGTAAAGCCAACTTGCAAGCACTAGAAGACTATTGCTACAGCGAACAGTGGTGGTTTGAGTTTGGCAGCGCAAAGCACTCTTTTAGTCTTTGGGGCAGTGACAATCTGGCAGAGCCAAAGCATTACAAAAAACATGCCACGCCATTGCAACATGAGCTGATCCGTCATTTCGATACCTTGGCTGAGTTACACCAGACAGTGAGCAATGGCTTGCGATTAGCCCTGATACAGCAAGGTATAGGTGCTGTGCGGCAGTTACTCAAAGCACACAAAGAAGAATATGGTTTAATTGCCCCCGACGATCTTTTGCAACAGCTTTACGCGGCATTGCATGGCAGCAGTGGCGACAGCTTAAGCAACAAAATTGCGCAGCAGTATCCGGTGGCCATGATCGACGAGTTCCAAGACACCGATCCAATCCAATATGGCATCTTTAGCCGTATCTACCAGCACGACAATACGGCGCTGACGTTAATTGGGGATCCGAAACAAGCCATCTACGGTTTTCGTGGTGCGGATATCTTTACTTACATCAATGCCAAACAAGCCGTGGCGGCACAAAAGCGCTATACCTTGGCCACCAACTACCGCTCAGACAGCGATGTGGTTGCAGCGGTAAATAGGGTGTTCACGCAGCATCATAATAGCTTTATTTACAACCAAGATATTCCTTTTGTGGCGGTTGACGCCAAAGGCAAAAGCGAGGACGAGCAGCTGCTAACACAGCAGCAAAAGCCGCCATCACTTTGTTTTACCATCTTGGATGAGGAGCAGGAGCTGAGTAAAAATCAAGCGCAGCAGGCATTAAGCCAGGTGTTTGCCAACAAAATTGCCAATCTTATTATGCAAGGGCACAGGGGCGAGGCCTGCATTGGTAAAGAGTCGGTGCTGCCAGCCAATATTTGTGTGCTGGTAAGAGACCGTAATGAAGCATCCTTAATTAAGCAAGCCTTAGCACAGCGCAATATTGCCAGTGTTTACCTTGCCCGCGACAGCGTGTTTAGTCAGCCTCTTGCGGCGGCTCTTTATCAGCTTTTGCAGGTATTACATGGTAGCTATGATGAAGCGGCGCTGCGTGGTGTGTTGGCCGGACCGTTATTTAATCTCAGTCATGAGTCGTTATATACGCTGCAGTCAAATGAACAAGCTTGGCAGGGCTATCTGCAACTGTTTGCTGAGCTAAGCCAGCTTTGGTACCGCTCAGGGGCCATGGCAATGATGGAGCACTTATTGGTAGCCAGTGAGTTAGCGAATAACTGGCAACGCCAAGGCTATGAGGTTGAGCGCTGGTTAACTGACTACCGCCATTTAGGCGAGCTGTTACAGCATAAGCAGCTGGAATTAGATGGCACGGGAAGGGTGTTACGGTGGTTTTTAACGCAGCTAAATAATAGTCACAGTGATGGCAGCCAACTGCGCCTAGAAAGTGACGCAGATTTAGTGAAAATTGTTACTATGCATGCCTCCAAGGGCTTGGAGTATGACATTGTGTATATCCCCTTTGCCCTTGGCTATCGCGAGGCAGATCAGGCGGTGTACCATCATCAAGATAAGCTAATAATCGACTTACAAGGCGATGAAGCGGCCATGGAAAAAGCGGAGCAAGAGCGTTTAGCTGAAGACATTCGGTTGCTCTATGTGGCCTTAACTCGCGCTGTGCATTACTGTGAACTGGGGTTATACGATGTCCAGCTTGGTCGCAGTAAGCGTTCTGGGATGCATAAAACGGCACTGGGCTATGCCCTGTTTGGTGCTACTGAGTTCAGCGCTGCAAAAGAGTGGCAGCAGCAAATACAGCAGTTGTGTGCCCAGCATCACGCCATGACTTATGAATGTGTCGACCTTGATGCAGCTCAACAGCAGCAGGTGCTGGACAACATAGCTGAGGCTGGTGAAACGCTTGCCACCAAGCCATTCACTGGGGTCATTGAGCGCAACTGGCGTACGACGAGTTTTAGCCAATTGAGCTACCATACGCATCACAGTGACAAGCCGGCTGGCGCGGTGGATGAGAATCATTTGTTAGATTTACCAGAGCAGCAACAAGCTCAAACCGCCAATGCCTATACCTTTCCCAAAGGTGCCAAGCCGGGCAGCTGTTTACATGAAATTTTTGAGCTAATTGACTTTAGCGCACCCCACAAGCCTTGCCAGCCAGATAAGCTGACCTTGCCTGAGGCGGTCAGTAAAAGCCTGGAAAAGTACGGCATTGCCGACACCTGGCAACAGCCCACCGAAGACTGGATAGCTCAGTGTCTGACGGCACCTTTATTGCCGCATTCGCAATTGCAATTACAGCACTTAACGCCAAACGACTGCATTGTTGAAATGGAGTTTTATTTGCCGCTGAAGCCGATGCAAGCGCCGGCGCTAAATAAGCTGTTGACGGCGATAACTGGCCAGCCCTCTTTTTTGAGCTTTGACAACGTTAAAGGCATGCTCAAAGGTTTTATTGATTTAATCTTTTGCTGGCAAGAGCAGTTTTTTGTACTGGATTACAAATCTAACTACCTTGGCGAGAACAGTGCCGATTATCAGCAAGATAACCTTGAAAGTGCCATGTCTTCTCATCAATATCATTTGCAGTACATGATTTATACGGTGGCATTACATCGCCTGTTGCAACATCGACTAGCACACTACGATCCTGAGCAGCATTTAGGAGGATGTTATTATTTATTTTTACGGGCGCTGCCAGACCATCAAGGAATATACTTTAAACGTTTAACGCTGGAGCAGCTAGAGCAACTAGATGCCTTATTTGGGGAGGCCGTATGAGTCAATTGAGTATGGATTTTTACACCCTTGCTGGAGAAGACTTTGTTGCTTTGTTGCTGGAGCATAACCGGGTTGGTAAAGCCGATATTGCTTTGGCTAAGCTACTAAATCAGCAACAGTTGGACGACTATTTTTTTGTATTTTTATTGCTACTTATAGCCCATCAAAAGCAACACAGTTGTTTAGATTTACAACAAATAGACGACCGCGATCCTTTTGAACTCAGCTATGCAGTTGCTGAGCCACAGCCCCCCTTATCGCCATTTATTGCCTTAAACAAGACGCTACAGCAGTTAGCTAGTCATCACGCCGTGGGAGAGGGCAAACCATTACAACTCTTTGCTGGGCGTTTATATTTATCACGCTTAGCCCATTATGAAGCCAAGTTGGCGGCTTATTTTGACAAACTTGGCCATGCCGACACCGAGGTGAATGAAGAAAAGCTATCGACCTTGTTGCAGCATTACTTTGCCGACAGCGATGATAAGCCAAATTGGCAAAAACAGGCCTGTGCACTTGCAGCGATTAAGCGCTTTTGTGTTATCACAGGCGGCCCAGGTACTGGCAAGACCACTACGGTGACCAAATTAATGGCGATTTTACAGTCGCTGTATCAAGCGGCCCCTTTGTCGATTAAGCTGGTGGCACCGACTGGTAAGGCTGCGGCGCGCTTAAGTGAGTCCATCATCGGAGCAAAAGCGCGACTCAACTTGCCTGCAGCTGTGGCGGATCTGTTGCCTGAAAGCGCGCAAACCATTCACCGTTTGCTTGGGGTGATCCCAAATAGCGTGCATTACCGTCATGACAACAGCAACCCTTTGCACCTAGATGTGTTAATCGTCGATGAGGCATCCATGGTTGATTTACCTTTAATGGCCAAACTGGTGGATGCCTTACCGCAACATGCGCGGTTAATTTTGCTGGGAGATAAAGATCAGCTCGCCGCAGTGGACACTGGCAATGTCCTCAGTGACTTGTGCGAGGGCTTGGTGCTAGGCTCTGCGCCTCATTATAGTGAAAAGCTGGTGGCGCAATTGCGAACCCTCAGTCAAGAGGCATTGCCACCGGCAGTAGCACAGTTACCTGGTTTGGACGACTTTAGTTTAGCGGATAACTTAGCCTTTTTACAAAAAAGTCACCGCTTTAATAGTAACAGTGGCATTGGGCAATTAGCCTATGCAGTCAATAGCAACAGTCGTACTCAGCTAGAGCGGGTAATGAATGCCGGCTTTGCGGACTTAGACTTTTTCGATCTTAATAGTGAACAATATAACGCCATGATAGTGCGAGCGGCTGAGCAATATCGCCACTATCTTGAGGCCATTGGTGATGGCGCAGAGGAAGCGCAAATTCACCAATACTTTGGCCAATATCAATTGTTGGCGGCGGTGCGAGAGGGCCCTTATGGCGTCAATGAACTGAACCGCCGAATTGAGTTACGGTTACAACAGCTGGGGTTAATTCAGCCACATGGACGCTTCTATCTAGGCATGCCCATTATGATCAGCCAAAACGATTACCAATTAAAATTATTCAATGGTGATATTGGCATTATTTTAGCTGATGAACAGGGGGAGCTGGTGGCGTCATTTATCGATCAACAGGGTCAATCACGGCACTTCTTCCCAGCCCGACTGCCAAGCTTTGAACGGGTGTATGTGATGACGGTACACAAGTCTCAGGGTTCAGAGTTTCAGCATACCGCGATGATATTGCCACCATTGCAACGAGCACAACAAGGCATTAATCGCCAGCTTATTTATACCGGTATTACCCGTGCTAAATCGCGATTTGAATTAGTGGCACAAAAAAGAGTACTGCAACTTGGTATGGAGCGCACCGTGAGCCGAAGTAGCGGCCTCAGACAGCGGTTATCAAAAAAACAAAGTTAATAAATTGTTTATTTCTTGTTTTATTTGTGTGTTGGTATAAGGTTTAAGTGAGCGCATAATTTCATATTCAATTATGCCCGCTCGCCCAGTGAGTAGACTTGCCGCCAGTGCATCCATTAGCTGGCGGCTTTTTTCTAAAACGGTTTTAGTAAATTGTCAGGTGTGAGCTCTAATTGGTCTAGTAATGACCAACGCGCTTGCTTTTGCACACTGCCTTTACCCAAAATCCAGTAATCATAGGTTTTTTCGATTTCGCCATTGCTGTGCTGAATACTCAACCAGGCATTAACGTAGCTCAGTATGTCTAAGTTACGTTTAGCAACAGCAAAACCTACTGGATACTGTATGGCTGCTCCTTGCGGGACCACCACACCAAACTCAGGGTAAAACATACTCCAGGCAAAACCGGCTTCAGCACTAATTACCAGGGCATCATAGTCATCAGGATGAGTAAAGTACTGCTTCAGGTTGGCAATGGTAGACACCTTCACTTGAGGATGGTGTTGCGCTAATTGCTTTAGCAGTGGCGCATATTCAACATGGGCCAAATGCAGCTGTGGCTGAGACAGCAGCGCCTGTTTATCAGCGAAGCGTTTTAAATCATGATCTTTGGCTAGCAGCGCCAATTGTAGCTCTAGCACTTGGTCACTAAAACGCACCCGTTGCAAGTCGGCGACATTTATCTCCAAGCCAGACATAGCAATATCAAAATATCCTTTGTTAAGGTATTCAGTCAGTTGCGGTTTTTTAAATGGAATAAACTCAACTTCGACATCGAGATCGGCGGCCAGACGATGGGCTAGGCTAACGTCAAAGCCAACCAGTTCACCGCGTTGATTAAAATAGCTAAAGGGGACATTATCAACCAAATAACCCACCCGCAGCAGGTTGCGCTTTTTGATCACCTCAATGTTGGTTAAAGACAACTCACCACTTTGGTATGCCTTAGGAACGTAATTTAATACGTGGGCAGGCACCGTGTCTGAGATCACCATATTTGCAATGGCTTCATCGGCGGGTTTAGTGTGCTTGGCCAGATAACTGTTGGCAGTAAAGCTGGCCAGCATACCAAGCGGTAACAAGGCACTCAACAGAGATAAATAGTAAACCGATCGCACACGTTTAAAATGCAACTGCTTACGCTGAATAAAAATACACAGGAACACAAAAGTAAATATGTACACTACCGTGGTTGGTGAGACGATTTTCGCGGTCAAAACCGACATGGACAGATAAATTTGGTAAGTGTCTGCAGGGACCCGCAAGACGTCCAGCAAGTATGGAATAGCAATGTGAACATTGGCAAAATAACTCAGCATTGCAGACAAAGAGATATTGGGGATTTGCTCTACGCCAATTTGATTGCCAGTTAACCATGCGGCAAAAGAGACAAAAATTAACGTGGTGAGTTTGCCAAGACTCGGAAACGTATAAGCGATGGGCACCAGCACCTCGGCAATATGATCGGCACTTTCATCACTTTGTTTTATTTTACGCAGGTGGGTTTTAATACCTTCGGTTATTACTGGCAGTACGATAAACACATTACCGGTACTAAATGCCGTTATCCAAGCATTACGCATTACCCAAATAAGATCGCGATATTTTACTGGAGTTAATGCTGCCACCAGCATCGGCAGTAAAACCAGCATCAAGTAAAGACCAACGCACAGTACCACCACCCAATACACTTGTAAGTTAGACAGCTCCTCGACACTCATGGTCCCTGCGGTGCTGGCCGTCATAGCAAATATGCCCAGCGGGAAAATGGCGATGATCTTCTTTGACATCACCGATAGACCTTGGCCAACCACCTCTAAGACATCCAGTAAGCGGTGTTTTTTTTGATTGGCAATTAATGCCATACCAAGGGCAATACAAAAGATAACTAAAGCGGGCACGTTGCCCTCAGCCATGGAGGCGAAGGGGTTCGCAGGAATGTATTGGGAGACAAAATCCACTTCTGGTGCCGCGGTAACTAGGGCTGGAGAGAAAAAGGTGCCGGCATCGTGCTGTGGTAAGGTCATAATAAAGCACCAGATCACCGCCAAACCAATGCTCCATAAGGCGATCATCACTAATGCTGCTCTGGCGAGAACGGTTTTTACTTGTTCGGGGTTAAACTTACCCAATCCAACAATGAGGCTGACCACAATATAGGGTAAAATGGTGATTTGCATTAAACTGACAAAGCCAGCACCGATGGGCTGTAAAAATGACACCCGCTCACCAAAAATAAGTCCAACGGCCACGCCTAACAGCAAGGCCCATAGCATCCAATTGATGTTTTTTAAAAAATCTAGCAGCTTAGTCATAGGCTCAAATTAAAAAAGAGCGGTATTGTAATGAGCTTAGCTGAAAATTGCCTGAATACAGCACAAGGGCTGCGCTTTATCAGCGCAGCAATGGACATCCATATTATAAAATGTAGTCGTCGCCACTTTTACTGCGGTAACATGCCTTGCCATAGGGTTGCTGGACGCCATGGAAAAAGCTCATCCACAACTTTTTAAGTTCTGTATTACAGGCTTGCTCTTGTACCGAAGACAGTGGAGTTTCTACTAAAATGTCTTCAATGTGGGCATTGTCAAATTGACCAATGGCACCAGTGCGATTAAACGTTATTTCAATATGACGGCCATCTTGCATTTTTAGTAGCAGGGCTTCTGGGGCTTCACGATGGCCACATAAGGCAACGAACTGGCGACAGTTTTTTAGCCCGCAGTGACTGCCGTTGGCAAAGAAAGCCAACAGGTGGTTGTAGTAAACCACATAGTTGCTTACCTCGGCGTGAGAGCCAAACTCAAGCGGGCATTGCTCGTCTAAATACTGCTTTGCCAGTTCAGTTTGCTGCACTTTGTCGTTTGTGATTGGGGTTGTTGTCTGTTGCTGTAACTGCGCTGCCATGATCCACCTCACTTGTTCATGTTGTCATGTAATAGGAAATATATTCTGGTTGTTTCGTGTACATTTTGAGTGTAGGGTAAATATTCAAATAATTTCACAAAAAGAATTTCACAGTGTGAATTTCACAAAACAAGGGTGTGAAATCATGGCTAAAGTGGCAAGTTTAATCAGAAAATCCCATTTTCTCGGCACCAAAATACGTAACTTAAGAAAAAGAAATCACTTAACGCTAGAGGACCTTTCGGCACGCTGTGTCAAACAAGATCCAGCCAGTGCCCCTTCGGTGTCTTACCTATCGATGATAGAGCGCGGCCAGCGTACCCCCAGTGAAGCCATGCTGGAGAATTTTTCTAGCGTGTTCCAAAAGCCCATAGACTGGTTTTTAGACAGCCAGCCCGAGGCACCTGAGTTGGCTCCAGATAAGGGCAATTCGGGTGGTATTATGGGGATGGCGTTGGAGCCAAACTTTTTGTTTGCCAAAGAAATTTTACAAATAGCGATTCCGGAGATGCTGTCTCAAGCTGGGATCAGCGGTCGTCAGTTTGCACACTTGCTGATCCGTGCCCACCAAGAACATCATCAAAACCATTTCCCCGATTTAGAGCGTGCCGCCGATGAAGTGGGGGGCAAAAACCTCTATCTCAGTGTCGATGAGCTCAAGAGCATTTTACAGCAAAAAGGCCGTACACTGGTGTGGTTTAAACAAGACAGTCACCCAGATCAGGGGCTTATAACGTCATACTTTAAAGAACCCAATCAGGTGTATCTTAATGAACAATTAAAACAGCACCCAGCGCGGCTAAAATACGATTTAGCGGTGCATATTGGTCATGCTGTGCTGCACACCACTGAGGGCTTAGAGTGTACCTTGACCACCGGTGAAAGCCGTCAGGATGCCCATACTTTCGATCACGATACCCCCAATGCGCAAGATATCCTAAGAGCCTGGCAGGACTTTGAGTCGAGCTTTTTTGCCGGTGCTCTACTGTGTCCCAGAACGCCATTTCGGCAACTGCTTGAAAGTCGTGGCTACGATATTCGCGTGCATCAACAATTGGGGATATCGGCCTCGGTGGTGATGCGTAGAATGACCTCGGTGTCTCCTTACCCTCACTGGCACTATTTTGATGCTTACCAAGCCGGTAAGCTTAAAGCGGTCTATCGCGGTAATGGTATCCCACTGCCATGGGGGAATATGCGCAGCGTGGCCGATCCTTGCCAGCATTGGGCGGTGTTTCGCAAGTTTCACGATGACAGCCAACAGTCCAGTGCCCAGTTGTCGATCCTCAATGTTGATGGCAAGCCCCGGCTTTACTGTTGTGAATCAGTGAAAATTATCGATGTGGCGGATCGTCCTCGGGTGCTATGCGCTGGGCTTGATTTAACCCCGGCTATTGCAGCACAAGGAATTGATGCCGATGCCTTAGTCGGTGAATTGCAACAAGCTTGCATACAACATGGTGGTGCCAGTGTGGTGCCGTACCATATGAAAACGCAGTTATTGCGCGTTGCGAAAATCTTGAATATTCAATGGGTCGAACGTGGTTTAGATGGGGTGGTGCGGGTGATTTGCACTCGCGGTAAAAGTTGTCCTAGGCAGCCAAGTTGTTATGTCGAGAGGCATAGTTGACGCCATCCGGTGAATTTTTGTTGAGTTTTTGATAATAAAAGTTGAAAAAATCGGCGTTGCATGCCATATTTTTTATGCAGTTTGTTTACATCTGCTTAATACTCATTCTTTTAACTATCATCTAGGAGACGTAAATGTTCATCTACAACAAACAGCGCCCTAGTGATCTGCATGAATGTTCCGTTAATTACCACTTGAGTGAGTGGTTCGACGAATAGCCTCACCTGAATTTTAATTCTATTCCCACTGACAATATGTCGGGCGGGTTTATCACGTTCCGTATCAATGCGAATGTAAACTCGAACCTTAATTGCGTTTGGCTTTTGCAAAAAACGAAATGAATAAGGCTTACTTCTGCGCGTGTGACCATCGTCATCTGTGTATAAGTTGCCGCGGGCGCTTCGGGCAAAATACGCTGTGCAGCAGCCTAGCTTTGCAAGGGTACGGATCATAGAAACATATATCATTCAGGTAAATACTATGAAAAACAATAACATTCTATTTGTATCACTAGCGGCTTTAATGCTTGTGACAAGCCATAGCTATGCTTGCTCAACTACTGAAACAGAACCGAACGACAGCGAAGGTAATGCCAATAGTGGAGTGTGCAATAACACCACAATTAGCGGCGAGTTATCCAGAAGGGATATCGACTGGTTTACTTTTGATGTGGCGGCACCAGGTTCAATAGATATTTCCCTAGACCATAGCTCTGGTGATGATTTTGACTGGTTCTTATATCAAGAGACTGGCTCAGCGGTTATCAGTAGGGAAACCAGTCAAATTCCAGAAACGGGAAGTTTTTATGCTGAGACGGCAGGTACCTATTATTTAAAACTAACGCGATACAGTGGTTCTGGTTGGTATGATTTGATTGTTAATTTTGTCCAAGATGAAACTCCTCCGCCATCAACTGGAGAGTGTAATTACGGTATTCGGCCGTCAAAACCTAGGTCATTAAAGGCATATCTTGCTGGTAATAGCTCAGACACTTGCAATACGCTGACACCAGATAACGGTGCCACGCTCTTAATGGGAGGGGGAACCGATGTTGATAACGCCTTAAGCCAAAGAGTCGCTCCTCATATTGGTAATGGTGCTGATGTGGTGGTACTGCGTACTTCAGGCACAGACGCGTACAATGATTACTTACTTGGTCTGATGGCGGCAGATTCCGTTGAGACCTTAATTATTGACTCTGTTAGCAAGGCTAATGACCCTTATGTTGATTGGGCTATTCGCAGTGCCGAGTTTGTCTGGTTTGCTGGAGGCGATCAGTCTGATTATCTAAATACATGGCAAGGAACTTTTGTTCAAAGCGCGGTGCAGCACGTTTTTGATAAGGGCGGTGTTGTTGGTGGCACATCAGCGGGAATGGCATTACTGGCCGACAGTATTTACGATCCTGATGGGGTGCTCGGTGCTATTTCCAGTGAAGTAGTAACTGATTATTGTCACGAAACACTGAACTTTAGTAGTCGATTTGTTGCTATTCCCATGCTAGACAATTCGCTAACAGACACGCACTTTGCTGAGCGTGACAGAATGGGACGTGCAGCCGTATCTTTAGCTCGTCACAGTAGTAACTATTTTAATATTGCAGCAAGCGAAGCAACATCAATTTTCATCAATAGCGACGGTGAAGGGATCGTGGATGGCAGCGCTGAAGTTTATATTCTTAAAGAAACAGCAGACACTAAAAGAACAGCACTTGCTTGCGGTGAAGCAGTACAATATCAAGACTTTTTGCGAGTAAAAGTGTTGCCGGGGCAGAGTTACAACATCTACACCCATACACATAGTAGCAGTGAACTTGCAGTCTCCATTGACGGCAACTTGAATAACTTCTATTTACCCAATAATCCTTATTAATCAGATAAGTACAATTACTTTTCTGCGCAAAAACCCAATGCCGTTGTCGGTATTGGGTTTTATATCTGGAGTAAAAGGACCGTACTAAGGGTCGTATTCTATGGTTGAGCTATGCATTTTAGTTAGCTCATTTCTAATCACGAGTTCAGATGAAAGCGCAATGATTACCCGTGGCGAATATTTTCAATATTCAATGGCTCGAACGTGGTTTAGATGGGGTGGCGGGTGATTTGCACTCGCGGTAAAAGTTGTCCTAGGCAGCCAAGTTGTTATCTAGAAGGTGCTTGAGTTGCTGCTAGCTATGAGGATTTAAGGCTGCAATGGTGGCGCCTTTAGGCTAAAATGGCGAACCGTCTCAGTGAATGGTTACTATGAATATTGCAATTAAAAGCGAAACCAACCCCAACGTCTCCTGCAGTAATTGCAAAGCGTGTTGCTGCCGTTTAGAAGTCATGATTATTTCAGATACTGGGGTACCAGAGACCTTTATCGAACGCGATCAGTTTGGCAGCGAAACCATGCGGCGACTGGATGATGGCTGGTGTGCGGCGCTGGATAGAGACACTTTTATGTGTACGATTTATGAAAACCGTCCTTGGATCTGCCGTGAGTTTGAAATGGGCTCTTACGAGTGCATTGAACAACGTGATGCTACCTTGTAAGGCAATTCATGGCATGAAAAGGTGTGCTAACTAGGGCAATATCGCGGCCTTGATGACACGGAAATAGCATCAGTGATGCGCGCTTACCGCTGCAGGCAAGAGCTTGTGGCAAACGCGCTATGTTTGTTAGTGATTAGATTTTATTGCGAATTAGGTCTCTGACCATAAAGCGGTTGGGGTGAATGGCCTGATGAACACGTTCACTGAAGGGCCGTGGCTCTGTGAGTAAACTTGATACTAGGTGCTCTGTAGCAAGCGGCGCACTGCATAGGCCCCGAGCGCCAAAGCCAGTAACTAGGTGCAAGCCTTGATGGGGTTGTGTAAGTGGTGCAAAGTCAAATTGCTTACCCTTTCTTAAATTAGCAAAGCCGTGACAGAAATCCTCAGGATCTTGAACTTGCCCTAGCATGGGTAAGTGATCATTAAAACAGCAGCGCACGGCAGCCTTAGCACTGGTGATAGCGCCTAAACTGGTGGCAAAGTCGCTGTCTGGGTAGAAACGCTGAAGCTGGGCGCGATTGCTGTCATCGTCCTGGGCTTTTAAGGCTCGACTTTTACTATTTTTATCAAAGGTTGCCCCCATGCAATGGTAGCCCTCAAGAGCTGGGGTGAAATACCCCTTGTGGCATAACACGGTTTTTAGCTGCTGCGATGCTTCTCCCGCTTCCACATGCGACACTTGTCCACGCACTCCATGGAGTGGAATATGGCGCGTTTGTTCAAAGCGATCACTGTGCTCTCCGGCGCACACGAAAACATCGCTGAAAGGACCATATTGCTGACCTTGACTGTGCAATATCCAGCCGGCATCGGTGTGTTCGAGTGCTTCAATGTCGGTATTAAAGTGGCTTTCTATGTGCTGTAATTGACTTGCTGCTGAGAAAACCGCTTGGGTAGCTTGGGCCGGATGCAGCCATCCTGCTTCGGGAATATAGAGGCCACCATAAGGTAGGGGTGTGCCGGCAAGCTCCGAGGCCATGTGTTTATCTACGGCATAGATCAGCGCCTGGGGCCAATTGGCTTTATCGGTTATATTCTGGTGCTGTTGCTGTTTTGCCTCGGTGACGGATTGCAGCAGTACGCCGCACCAGTCATGGGCAAAGTCAAAACCGGCTTGGTGCACCTGCTGATACAGGCGTTTAGCGTATAAGAAGCTATGGGCATAAAACTCACTCGGTGGGGTCGTATCCGCTTGCAGATTAGGATAAAGCGCCCCTTGGCGGTTGTGAGATGCGCCCATGGCAAGCTGGGGATCTTGGCAAAATAAACTGGCCGCAATGCCACGCTTAGCTAAATGGTAAAGTAGGCAGCTTGAAGCGATGCCGCCACCAATCACAGCAACATCACTCAGCTGACGTGACTGGGTATGATAAAAAGACGGGGTGTTGTGCTGCTCAGTGGCCTGCGGCAAGACGCCCACCACCATCTCGCGTTTACGACCAAATCCTTTTACTTTTTGGCATTCAAACCCAGCTTGTTGCAGTCCTCTGCGCACAAAGCCAGCTGCAGTGAAGGTGGCAAAGGTGGCATTGGCTCTACTCATGTTCGCCATGGCATCAAACAAAGACTGCTGCCACATATCTGGGTTTTTGCTTGGAGCGAAGCCATCTAAAAACCAGGCATCAACAAACCCTTCCTCACTGTAGCTAAGTTGTGGCAGGGTGTCGTGAATGTCACCAAACCACAGATCCAGTATTACAGAACCGTGCTCAAACTCGAGGCGATGACAGCCCGATAACGCCATCGGGTACTGCTGGCACAGTTGTGTAGCCAGCGGCTGTAAAGTGGGCCATGCCGATAAGGCTGGAATAAGGTCATTGAGGTGAATGGGGAACTTTTCAAACGAGACAAAGTGCAGTTGTGTGACATTGGCATTACTGGGTCGCGCTAAAAACTGTGCCCAGGCGTTTAAAAAGTTTAACCCGGTACCAAAGCCGGTTTCAGCAATAACAAATTTGCTCTTGCCATGATTTTGTAACCGCTTATCGATATGGTTTTGCTGATAGAAGACATAATGTGACTCGGCTAAGCCGTCATCATTAGAAAAATAGACGTCATCAAAACTATTGGCGACTGGGGTGCCGGCCTCGTTGAAATGTATTTCAGCGTTTTTAATCATGGAAAACTCTATGTTAGGCTATTTTAGGCCTATTTTACTGACTTTTAGGGTAATAGTCTGGTTGCATTTTTACTTATTTAGGTTCAGAGTACATGTGTACGCTGGAAAGCTGACCACTTGGGACTAAAATTCAGCGTATACTACGCACAATTTAGTTAATTCGAAGGGAATAACCCATGAGAAGAGCCGTTATTACGGGTATCGGTGTCGTTTCAAGCATCGGTAACGACAAGCAAGAAGTTTTAGAATCATTAAAAGCTGGCAAAAGTGGTATTGCTTTTAACCAAGAGTTTGCTGATTACAACCTTCGTAGTCAGGTTTCAGGTAAAATTGATATCGACATTAAGTCGCTTGTAGACCGTAAAGCACATCGCTTTATGGGCGATGCCGCTGCATTTTCTTATATTTCAATGGCCCAAGCCATTGCGGATTCCGGTTTATCTGACGAACAAGTGTCTAACGAGCGTACTGGTCTTATTGTTGGCTCTGGCGGTGGTTCGTCAAAATATCAGGTTGAAGCGGCGGATATCCTGCGTGAAAAAGGGGTCAAGCGAGTAGGCCCATACATGGTGCCTAGAACCATGGCCAGCACCACTTCAGCTTGCCTCGCAACGCCGTTTAAAATCAAAGGTGTTAACTATTCTATAAGCTCAGCATGCGCGACGTCTGCGCACTGTATTGGCAATGCGGTTGAACAAATTCAGCTGGGTAAACAAGACGTCATCTTCGCTGGTGGCGGTGAAGAACTGCACTGGACGTTGGCGATGGAGTTTGATGCTATGGGTGCATTGTCAACAAAATACAATGACACGCCTGAGCGCGCTTCTCGAACTTATGACGCTAACCGTGATGGCTTTGTTATCTCTGGCGGTGGCGGTATCGTTGTGGTTGAAGAGCTTGAGCATGCGCTAGCACGTGGTGCCCACATTTATGCTGAAATTGTTGGTTATGGTGCGACTTCTGATGGCTACGACATGGTGGCGCCATCGGGTGAGGGCGCGGTTCGCTGTATGAAGCAAGCCATGCAAGGGCTTGAAGGGCCAATTGATTACCTTAACACTCATGGCACCTCAACCCCTGTAGGTGACGTTAAAGAGCTTGGGGCAATTCAAGAATTGTTTGGCAATAACTCGCCTGCGATCAGTGCTACCAAAGCAATGACGGGCCATGCTCTAGGTGCAGCAGGTGTACACGAAGCCATCTATTCGTTGTTGATGCTAGACAATGACTTTATTGCGCCATCAATCAACATTGATGAGTTAGATGAGCAAGCGCAAGGTTTGGATATTGTTACTGAGCGTCGCGATGGTGCGCTTAATACGGTTATGTCTAACAGCTTTGGCTTCGGTGGTACTAACGCGACTTTAGTGATGTCGAAATACAAAGGCTAATTGCTGATTTCTAATACCAATTCGCTTAATTAAGTGGTCTATTTGAGGCAAGAAAATTCTGTCGATAACACCGCTCTCGCGTCCTGCTACCGCCAAGGTACCTACATCCGTGTAGGCAAGGCAAAAATTTTGCTATTTAGTTGTTCTAAATAAGAAATTTTTAACGCAGTTAGCGTCGAATTTACTCCCTCAAATTGAGCAAGTATTAATGCGGATTGGTATACTAGCATGAACAACAAAAGGCCCCCAATCATCATTGGGGGCCTTTTACGTTGTCTGCTGTAGTGTTTTGCAATCGGCTTGCTGTTAACGTACTTTGTGTTTCATCAAACGCTCTTTATCGCGTGACCAGTCGCGGTCTTTGATGTCTGCACGTTTGTCGTGTTGCTTTTTACCTTTTGCAAGATAAAACTCGAGCTTAACCCAGCATTTTTTCCAATACATTGCCGTAGCAATAAGTGAATACCCTTCACGCTCCGTAGCACCAATTAAACGAGATATTTCACGCTTGTTTAATAGTAACTTGCGATACCGTAAGGGATCACAAACCACATGAGAAGAGGCGCTATTTAATGGTTGGATTTGGCTACCCAGCAGGTAGGCTTCACCATTTTTGATGTGAATATATGTATCGGAAATATTGACCTTACCGGCACGGATGCTCTTAACTTCCCAGCCTTGTAATTCAATACCTGCCTCGAACTTATCGTGTAGTGAATACTCATGACGCGCTTTTTTGTTGAGCGCTATGGTATTGCTGTTTGATTTACTTGAATTTTTCTTTGCCATAATGGCCTAGTTTACCTATAAATCGGGTTATAAGACAGCGCTTTTTAAGCGATGTCGCGTATTTTTACCTAGTCAGTGCCTGCAAACAAGATAATTCTTCAAAAGCTTGGTAAAATCACCACATATAATTTTGGAGTGTCTATGCCACAGATAGAAAAAAGTGCATTGGTGATGTATAGCACCACTGAGATGTTTGAATTAGTCAACGATGTTGATGCCTATCCCGCTTTTTTACCGCACTGCTCGAATGCCAAGGTGATCGATAGTGATAACCAAGGAATGACCGCGAGCTTGGAGATCTCTAAAGCCGGGATAAAAAAGTGGTTTACTACTAAGAACCAATTTGACGACAACCGAGTTAAAATGCAGCTTGTTGATGGGCCATTTAAATCATTACATGGCTATTGGGAGTTCACGGCTTTGGATGACCAAGCGTGTAAGGTCAGTTTAAAGCTGGAGTTTGAATTCGCCAGTAAACTCATCGAAATGGCGTTTGGCAAGTTGTTCAACGAAGTTGCAAAGAGTATGGTGGCCGCCTTTACTCAACGAGCAAAAGTGGTGTACGGAGCAAGGTAATGATAAAAGTGGAAGTGGTTTTTGCGTTGCCAGACAAAGCAACCAGTTTAACCGTTGACGTGCCAGAAGGCACCTCTGCTGAGCAGGCTGTGCTCCAGTCAGGAATTTTAGAGCAATGCCCTGAGATTGATGCTAATAACCTGACATTAGGAGTGTGGAATCGTACGGTGAAACTTCACCATGTGGTAAAAGAAGGCGATCGTATCGAAATTTATCGTCCGCTTATTGCCGACCCGAAAGAGGCCAGAAGACGCCGAGCAGAAAAGGCAAAAGAGGAAGGCAGAGCCAGTAAAGTGACTGGTGGCAGGCCCACCGAGCAGAAATAACAAAAAAGGGATGTTGCCATCCCTTTTTACTATTGATCGAGTGGAGTATCAAAGTTTTCGGGTTTGTCGAAGTCGCCGCTTACTCTAGCAAGCTTGTCATTTTCGAAATACACCGTAAAAGATTTCCTTACTTCCGATTCGCGGTCAATATTGAATACATATTTATAGTGCCAAACATCATCATTAAAGGCATCTTTTGCCAGTGGTGTGCCCAACACATAAATAACTTGCTCTCTAGTCATCTCAACACGCAGTTTATCGACATCTGACTGCTCTAAGAAATTACCTTGTGGCACGTTGATGCGATAAATCCAGCTAGAGCAGCCCGATGTAAATATCATCATCACTACAGCACTGAGCCAAACAGAAAGGGTTTTATTAGACAGCATGAAATTGTGTATCCTTATTATCAGTTGTTTGCATGATACCTATTGCACAGAGAAGGTAAAGTCTCTTAGCGGATTTGGACTGCGCTCAGTGTAAAAAGTTCGCCGGGAAGTTGCAATAGAGAGATAGTGGCAGTATGGCGTTGAGCAAAACCAATTACACGAGACAGACAACACTATATTGCTTAAGCTGGGTGGTGTGGCAATAACGAGAAGCCTGGCAAAGTGATTGTGACTTTAATTGGGTGATTGCTTAGTGAATTGGTATAAAAGGTGTATTTTGTTAGGAAAAAAATGGTTAACTGCAATGGCAGTTCCGCCGCAGCCGATGTGGAGTATTTATATTGTCGAAACCCGAGGAGGCCATTGGTATACCGGTGTTACCACTGACGTGGCCAGAAGAGTAAGTCAGCACCAAAGTGGTAAAGGCGCAAAAAACTTACGCGGCAAAGGACCTTTAACGTTAAAGTATCAACGTCAGGTTGGCAGTAAATCTCAGGCTTTGAAATTGGAGTGGCAGCTTAAAAAGCTGACCAAAACCCAAAAAGTCCAGTTTGTCGCGTCCAATGGCCAACGTGCTAACGACAAGATAAAAGCGTTATTAGCAAATCAATCGCATCAAAGCTGAGTAATGCAATGGCCTGCTAATCAGTGATTGCCGTCGGTTTGGCTAGCAGCATGATAAAGCGGTTAATGAGTTCGACGCTGGCTTGGTACTTGTTGAGGTCGATATTGTCGATACTATCGCTGATTTTATGGTGGTGCTGATCTTCCCCCATGCCAAAGTAGATATAAGGGATCCCTTGGCGATAAAAGGCATAATGATCGCTCGCCTTATGCCAGTTAATTCTGGCGTTGTTGCTATAGCGAGCTAATTGCCGAGTTGAAGAGACTACTTTGAGTTGGATTTCTGGGCTAGGTAGTGCTTTTAATATACTTTCGTAATCAGAAAAGCGTGGTGACAGTAAGGCAAAAAGGCGGTTGCGATGATTCACCGCTAACATGTCTAAGTTAATATTAAACGCCACCTTTTGATCTAGTGTATCTGCGTAAAATTTGGCGCCATGAAGGCCCCTTTCCTCGGCGTCAGTGGCGACAAATAAAAAGTCTCTAGCGCGAGCTTGAGTCGATAAGTTGTGCGCTATGTTAAGCATGGCAGCAACACCAGAAGCGTTATCATTGGCTCCCGGGTAATGGCGTTCACCATGGCGTCCGAGGCCGTCATAATGGGCGCTTAACACAATAGCATCAGTGCATCGCTGTTTAGTACAGGGAAGTTTTGCGATGACATTATGCCCTGTGGCTTGGCTAAAGAACCCAGCAGGAAAAGTAAAAGGTTGATAGCTAGGCTGTGCTGCCATGCTGTCAAAGCGAGCAAAGATATACTCGGCACTCAAGTTGGGTGTTTTGGCGCCACTTTTCCGGCCTAAATGTTGCTCACTGGCCAGTGTGTTTAGGTCGAGTAACAGAGTATTAGGCATTTGCGCCTGTGTTCCCACTGGCCAAAACAGAGCCGTTAAAGTTAATAAGCTTGCCAGAAATATCTTCAGAATCATCATATGCTGAACACGTTGGTTGTTAATAAGAGGCTGATGGTTCAACCAGATGTTGAGCGACCCCTCTTAGCACCGCCAGCTTACCTTCATACACTCGTTTGTCATGACTAAACAGTGCCATTTGATGGGCACGTGTTAACAAATGTTCAGCCTGGTCAAGATCACCGGCAACGTAGGCCACCTTAGCTAAGCCAAAATAACTACCATGTAAATGCTTATCAAGCACTTTTGCCTGGGTGTAATAGCGCTTTGCTTGTTTCATATTACCCTTTTTAAACGCTTCATCACCCAATACCAACATATAATATGGGTTCGACTTCCTCGCTAGATGAATACGGTGTTCTAATTCTTGCGCCTCTGCTGTTCGCTGGGTTATAGAGTAAAGTTTAGCGAGGTTGCTCATGACATTGAGGTTATCATCATTAATTTCGAGCGCTTGGTTGTAGGCACGCTCAGCCAGTTTAAACTGACCACTAATACGATAAAGAATGCCGAGATTACCCCAGGCACCATCATGGTAAGGGTCGACTTTGATAGCCGCATTGTAATAGCTATATGCTAAGTCTAACTGATCATTTATCATCGCCATTGCCCCTTTGTTACTATAGAACATGGCGAGTATAGTGTCGGCGCTAATCGCGGTGGTAGCAAAATCACGGCCTCGGCTGTTGGGGTCGAAGTCAATGGTGACGGATGCCGGTTTTACATAAAATGTTTTGACGTCATTGTTAACTTTATCGACTTCAGATACACGAACATTCACATGACCGGTAAGTAAGCTGTAACCACGGCTTTGGTCCCAGTATTCAGGAATATGTACCCGCTGAAACTGGGTGTGTAAGCCTAAATGTCGAGAAATAGCGTGCGCTAAGATAGAAAGCGATAAGCAATTAGCATTCATATTACGATATGTCTGGTTTGCAGTGAGGTTAGCGCCAGATTGATAGGACATGGATTGATCGCCACTTTCAACTAAAAATCGTAGCAACTGCTTGGCCTGCTTTAAACCAACCGTATCCGCTTTAAAGTACATACCTAATTGCTGTTGAATATCTTCGTTAAGCTTGAAGACTTCATCACGCGTTTCTACCGCTTGTATTTCAAAGGGCTTGGCAGAAACCAGTATGGTGTTGTCGATATCGATGGTTTTGGTGGCTTTACAGCCCACGATAGTGACAGATAATAGTAACAGTGAGAGCAACTGGCGTGTTTGCATACAACCTCCTACAGGGTAACGAAAGTGCAAAACATCGTCATTATGAGATTTGCTTGTACCCAACTACTTTCTTATACCTTAGTACAATAATAGTCAATTGCGGTAGACAAACTTGTTACTGAATATGACTAATGGTTGGCGTAGGCAACCTGCTGATTGCTACGCCATTGGTCACAGATTAAAAACTAGCAACTAGGTCATCCAGTGTTTTCGCCGAGGTTGCTAGACGCTGAATGGCTTGTTCGGTATCGAGTTGCTCATGCATTACTGAGTCACTGATTTCACTGATCTGCTCAATGTTACGGCCAACATCGGCAACCACATTACTCTGTTGCTCTGTTGCCGTAGCGATAAGTGCAGTCATATCATTGATTTGGTTTGCGGTTTCAGAGATCTCAAGCATTAAATCAACAGACATTTGCATGGTATCGACACTCTGTTCTGCCTGTTTACTTGATTGTTGGATCTGGGTGACTATGCTGTCAGAAACCTGAGTAAGCTCGGAAATGGTTGCTTGAATCTCGTCTGTTGACTGTGAGGTACGGCTGGCTAACGCACGAACCTCATCAGCGACCACGGCAAAGCCACGACCATGCTCGCCAGCTCGGGCAGATTCAATCGCCGCGTTTAATGCCAGTAAGTTAGTTTGCTCAGAGATGCCACTGATGACGTCAACGATATTGGCAATGGACTTGGTCTTTTGCGCCAGTGTAGCCACTTGAGATGCCATGTTGTCGATGTCTGTCGCTAACAGGTGCAATGTCTCTTGGCTTTGTTGTACGCCTTGGCGACTGCTTGCAGTGGATACTTTACTCTCTTCAGTGAGCTTAGCTGTATTGGTGGCGCTACTGGCAATTTCTTGCACGGTGGCGCCCATTTCATTTATTGCTGCAGCAACAGACATGGTTTGCGACTTTTGCTCTTCTAGTGACTGCGAGTTTTGCTGGCTTTGTGTTAACACTGCCTCACTAGTTGCGCGAATAGAGTGGCTTTCTTGGGCCACCATGTGGATCGCCTCTTCAATTTTGGTCATAAACTGGTTAAAGCCATTCGCCAAAGCATGCAACTCAGGCTGCGAGGAGTCAGGCAAACGATAGTCTAATTTGGCATCACCATTGCCTAGTTGATCAAATAACTCTGCCATATTCTTTAGAGGCGCACTGAGGTTTTTTGACAGCAGCATACTGATAAAACTAGCCACCAAAGCAATAACCAGTGAAAACCCGATGATCTGCCACTGCAACTCAGTGATGCCACTGTATACTTCGCTGGTGGGCACTTGAGCAACAACCAAAAGATCGGTATTTGGAATAGGGCTGGCAGCAACCAAATTGGTTTCACCATCCACCTCTAGCTCTTTGACGATAAAACTATCGGTATTACTAAATACGTCGCTATCGTTACCATAAAAGTCGCTTAGAGACGATTTCGCTACTTTACCGGCATCGGGGTGAAGTTGCACTGTGCCTTGGCGGTTAATGACAAAGACAAAGCCGGTTTGCTCAATCTTCATATTGGCTAACATGGCCTGCATGTCGTCAATGCTTTTCGCCAACCCCGCCAGACCAATGCCGTTAAGCTGCTGGTGGTTCACAAACATCTTCACATCACCAGGAGCTTCTTGATAGATGCTAATAGAAAACGCCTGACTACTTTGCGTAAAGCCGAAAAACCAACCGTCTTGTTCACGGTTTAGCTGGCGCAAAAAGCCATTTTGATTCCAGTAGTTATGGTTTTCTCGGTTCGCCCATGAGGCCGTTACTAAGTCATATTGAGCAGCAATGCGTTTGAGCTCATTCACTAACAAAGTCTCATCAAGTTGGTTTTGCTGTGCACTTTGCGTAATAAATAAGTTACTGGATAGCTGTTGTGCTGCATTCTTTAAGCTATTAATTTCCTTGCTCAGTGATTTATTTATACTTTCTACTTTGCTGGGTAATTCAGATTGCAGCATGCGTTCATTTGTGAGCGTTTTGGCGCTGTAGAGCGAGGTAACCCCGATCAAACAAGCAACCGCTATGGCAATAAGACTACCTAGTAAAGTAATTCTTTGAGTTATAGTTAAGCCTGTATTTTGCATTAGATTTGTGTGTGTAATCCCGTGGAACCGATTATTCTAGCATAGTAAATAACCAGCTCGGAACAAGTTGGCATGCTCTAAAAGCAAAAAAATTATCTTGTAGATGAGTGCCATAACAAGACAGGCAGATTGAGCGAAGACAAATAAAAGGCCACAACCTCAGGGAGGGAAGTGGCCTTGGTTTCTAACAAGCGAATCGGTTGTGATGCATCACCTTCTGCTGTGCACAAGAGCACCATCATTAGATTATTTTCTTCATATCAGACATGTAGCCGCGCAAGGTTGCACCGACTTTTTCAACCGGATGATTACGAATGGCTTGATTCACCGCAATTAACTTTTGGTTGTCTACGTAGCCATCAGCTGCTGTTAAACCTTGGCCAATATCACTCACACTTACGCTTTGCATAAAGGGTTGTAATAAAGGTAAACACGCATGATTGTACAAGTAACAGCCGTATTCTGCCGTATCAGAAATAGTCCGGTTCATTTCAAACAGCTTTTTACGTGCGATGGTATTGGCGATTAATGGTGTTTCATGTAGTGACTCATAATAAGCGGATTCGTCAATGATCCCCGCAGCGGTCATGGTTTCGAAGGCCAGCTCTACACCGGCTTTAACCATCGCCACCATTAAGATACCTTGATCGAAAAACGCTTGCTCTGAGATTTCGGCATCGCTGTTGGCTTGCTTTTCAAACGCGGTTTCTGCGGTTTCGGCTCGCCAAGCATGGAGCTTAGCATCGTCTTCAGCCCAATCGGCCATCATGCCCTTGGAGAACTCACCACTGATAATATCGTCCATGTGCTTGTTATAAAGCGGGCGCATTAGCGTTTTTAACTGCTCACTTAAGTCAAAAGCACGAAGCTTTGCTGGGTTAGATAGCCTATCCATCATGTTGGTGATACCACCATGTTTAAGTGCTTCAGTGATGACTTCCCAGCCATATTGGACTAATTTTGAGGCGTAACCAGGTTCTATCCCTTCTGCGACCATTTTGTCAAAGCATAATATTGAACCGGTTTGCAGCATGCCGCATAAAATGGTTTGTTCGCCCATTAAGTCCGATTTCACTTCGGCAATGAAGGACGATTGTAATACCCCAGCTCGGTGGCCACCGGTGCCAGCTGCATACGCTTTCGCTTGTTCTAAGCCTTTGCCCTCAGGATCGTTTTCTGGGTGAACGGCGATCAAAGTGGGGACACCAAAGCCGCGTTTGTACTCCTCTCGAACTTCAGTACCAGGGCATTTAGGGGCAACCATGATCACCGTTAGGTCGTCGCGCACTTGCATCCCTTCCTCAACAATATTAAAGCCATGAGAGTAGGCTAGGGTGGCGCCTTTTTTCATCAGTGGCATTACGGCGTTGACCACCGCTGTATGCTGTTTGTCTGGGGTTAAGTTAAGCACCAAATCCGCTTCGGGAATAAGTTCTTCATAAGTACCAACCACAAAGCCATTTTCGCTGGCGTTGAGGTAAGATTGTCTTTTTTCTGCGATGGCAGAAGGACGTAGTGCGTAACTTACGTCAAGCCCCGAGTCACGTAAATTAAGGCCTTGGTTTAAACCTTGAGCACCACAGCCGACAATCACTAGCTTTTTGCCAAGGAGGGCATCGACACCTTGTTCGAACTCTTGGGGATCCATGAAGTGACATTGAGAAAGCTGAGCTAATTGCTCACGCAAAGATAAAGTATTAAAGTAATTCGACATGATATTTCCTGATGCTGTCCAAGTAGAAACTCAGTGTAGAGTAGAGCGTGGTTTTGGTTGCGTAAAATGATATATTTGAACTATAGTATTTCAAAAGGTGAAATACTATGAATCATAAACAATTAAAATACTTTCTTGCTCTGGCTGACACACTGCACTTTTCTCGCGCCAGTGAGCGTTGTTTTGTCAGTCCACCCACATTAAGTCGACAAATTAAGCAGTTAGAGGAAGAAGTTGGGGCGCCACTGTTTTTGCGAGATAACCGCACAGTTGAGTTAACCCAGCAAGGCAAAGCATTTATTCACTATGCCCAGTCGACTTTATCGAGTTGGCGGCAATTTAAGAGTGAGTGTGTAGACGATAATAAACCACTCAGTGGTGAGCTCAGTTTATTTTGTTCGGTGACCGCGACTTACAGTTTTATTTATGATTTATTCTCACGGTTTCGTCACCAATACCCCCAGGTAGAGTTGAACCTCATTACTGGCGATCCGGCGCATTCAATTGCGCAAGTGGCCAGTGGCAAAGAAGATGTGGCGGTGGCGGTAAGGCCAAAACACTTGCCCAGTGGCATCGAATATTTGCCGATTGGTCGCTCGCGCTTAGTGTTTATTGGCCCCACCATGGACTGCCCCCTAAAAGCCACCTTAGAGCAGCACAGCAATGGTGAAATGCCATGGCACAGCTTGTCTTTTATTATGCCAGAGCAGGGCGTATTGAAAGAAAGGGTGGATAATTTTTGCAAAAAACACCATTTTACGCCCAAGGTGTATACCCATGTTTCAGGTCACGAAGCCATGGTGGCACTGGCCAGCCTTGGCTTTGGTATTGCTTGTGTGCCAGAAATCGTGATCAGTCAAAGCCCGTTCAAAAATCAAGTGCAACTATTACAGCTGCGTTCAGACGAAATTGAAATTGGCTTAGTAACTAAGAATAAAAGACTATACGACCCGGTGGTTAAGGCCCTATGGGATACGGCAAAAGGATTATTTACGTTGTAAAGCATCTATTCAGCTTGTGTGACTACACTGTTGCCATCCAAATTGAATGAATGAGGTGCGTCGGTGTCTACTATCTTGGTTGCACAAAGCAATGACACGCAATTAACAACACAACAAAAAATGCTTGAAGAACAGGGGTATGACGTTGAATTATTAAGGGAAATAGGGCAAATAAACGGTTACGCAGGGAAATCAATCAGTGGTGTTGTGCTCGATCAAGCTATCGCTTCGGTTCCCAGCTGTGACTCAATTAGTCAATTTCGACAAAAATTTAAAGCGCCAGTGATCATCAGCCTAGACAGTCACGATGAAGATGTCCACAGTTTGTTTTTAGAGCTCGGTGCTGATGAAGTCATCGCCAAAGACGCCAAACCCCGACTTTGGCGTGCCCGTCTAGATGCTTTATTGAAACGGCAACTACCCTATGAAGAGGAGTCGCAACCTGAACAACTGAGTTTTGGTCAACTCCACATTGATAAAAACACTCGTCGAGTGAGCTTTGCGCAAGAGCGCATTGACTTGACTACCCATGAATTTGAATTGCTATGGCTATTGGCCAGTCAAGCAGGCAAAGTGGTCAAGCGTGAATTTGTCTATGAACAAATCTTGGGTAAATATTATCGCCCAGACACTCGCACCATTGACGTCAGAATTTCTCGCTTACGAAAAAAATTACACGATAACCCCAGTCGCCCTGAGAAAATCAAGACTATCTGGCGACAAGGTTATTTATTTGTAACCGATGTGTGGAATTAAAACACGGCTGGGTGGTTTTTGAGCAACAACCTATTGTTTTGTTCTAATAATTGATTTACTTGTCCCAGATCAACTGCGGCTTATTTTTTAGACATAAATCCATTGCTACGGGTTTATGTCTTTGTTTTATATGTACCTCTTAGTTTTCTTTCTTTTCTTTATGCACTAAAAAAGAGCGAAATGTTAGCAGAATTGTTATTTCTACAATGCAAATAATATTGATTGCTATTTACGTATGTGTATACTTTGCACCTAGTTATGAAAATATAACCATAATTAGTCTTAAAGGAACACAATAATGGTACTTAGAAAGTCTCTGTTAAGCTCAGCAATTTTAGCTGCTACGTTAGGTTTAACCGCATGTGGTGGCTCAAGCAGCAACTCAAACGATAATAACGACGACAACACTACGACTCCGCCACCGGCCACTAACGCGGCACCGACTATTTCAGTAGATAACGCCAGCATTACTGAAGATAAGCTAGGTGCGGCCGTTGCGAATGTTTCTTTCTCAGACGACAGCGACGCGGTGAGTGAGTTGACCTTTACTGTGTCAGACAATCGCTTCGAAGTGGTGGATGGAGTGTTGAAACTAAAAGCGTCTAACGCCCTGAACTATGAGCAAGTTGCAGGCGGCGCAGTGAATGTCAAAGTGACAGCAACAGACAGTGAAGGCGAGAGCACCGAGGCTGACATCGCGGTTGCCGTGACGGACGTAGAAGCAACAGCAGGGGTGAACTTATACGCCTTCAACAACGCCAATGGTGAGTCGAGTGTGGCTTACTCTGGTCAGGTTGCTCGTCACGCTGCAATGGTTCAAATCAAGAGCCTAATGGGTAAATTGAACAACGAAACCGTAGGCGCAGCTGAAGGCCAAAAAACAGCGGCCGCGGCCATCACCGAAATTAAAAGCTTTTTACTGACTAATGACAGCATCCTCGAAAACACCTTAGGTTTCGCTGAAAGCGTGAATGCGGAGCAAACCACCCTAGGTGCGATTTCAGGTTCATTGAAAAAAGTCGCTGGTGAAGGCGGTAAAATCGCCGGTCGTGACGCCACCTACATGCACAAAGATTGGATCCAAGAAGGCACTATGGTGGGCTGGTCTGAGTTTGGTAGTCAAGCAAAAACACCAGAAGGCCTAGCGCTACACTTTGTTGACCTACTCGAAGCGCAACTTGAAATGTTTGAAAGTGGCTCTAGCATCACGGCAGAGCACAATGGGCATTCAGTGACGCTAAACAAGCTTTACGTCACGCCTGAAGGTCTTGATTTAGCGCAATTGGTACAGAAGCACCTTAACGGTGCGGTAGCACTTTCTCAAGGTGCCGATGACTACCTAGATGAGCTACTTATTGGTGATAAATCAGCCGACAACTCAGCCCTTGCTGAAGGTAAAGACTACACTGAGCTAGAGCATAAATTCGACGAAGGCTATGGCTACTTTGGCGCCGCGATTAACTACCTAGAATACAGCGACGATGAAATCGCTGGTAAAGGTGGCCGTGAAGAGTTTGGCAATGGCTACAATGACTTTGATGGTGACGGTAAAATCGACCTGAACTCAGAGTACAACTTTGGTAACTCAACCAACGCGGCAAAACGTGACCGTGGCACGAAAGGCAATGCTCACCCAACTGACTTCACTGCGCAGGCACAGTTAGCGTTTATTGAAGCACGTAAGCTTATCAACGATAACGTAGGTACTGACGTAGCACAGTGGGCAACTGAAGACCAAGAGCGCCTAGAGGCACTGCGCGATCAAGCTATCTTAGCGTGGGAAAAATCAATTGCAGCGACCGTGGTACACTACATCAATGATACAATCTCTGATGATGACGGTGACATTTTCGATATTGCCTCAGGTGACTTTACTGCTGAGCAGTTCTACACCGTGGCGAAGCACTGGTCAGAAATGAAAGGCTTTGCCCTTAACTTCCAGTTTAATCCGCATTCTCCAGTAACGGCGGAAAACTTTGCTAACATCCATGAATTGATGGGCGATAAGCCAGTCTTATCAGCGGATGGGGTTGACGCTTACAAAGCCGACCTAGAGCAAGCCCGTGATATTATTGCAGCTGCATACGGTTTTGATGTCGAGAATGTTGCTAACTGGTAATAGCCACACCCACTTATAACGTTGAGAAGGTTAGCCGTTTTGCGGCTAGCCTTTTGTTGTATATGACTAACAGAGAATGCAAATGAAAGTGTATAAACGTTTAAGCGCCGCTGCCGTGGCTGTCACGCTAGCACTCACAGGTTGCGGCGAAAGTACCTCAAGTAGCCAGGGTCCTGCTTTTCAAGACAATGACACGCCTGATACAGGTAATCCAACCACACCAACGCAGTTTGATGAAGCGGCCTTGGTGAGCAATTTAGTTAACAATGTACTGACCCCAGCCATCGAGCAATTTAATGCCCTTGCCACCGAGCAGCAGCAACAGGTTGGCAATTACTGTGCCGCGGAAAAATCAGCGGCAGACGATACGGCGTCATTACGCACGTTAGCCCAAGACAGCTGGCGCGATACCATGGTCAGCTGGCAATACGTCGAAATGATGCAAATGGGCCCACTCACCGCCAATAGCAAAGAGCTCAAGAACAATATCTATGTATGGCCGGCCACGGGATCACTTTGTGCCCTAGACCAAGATGTTGCCTACTTCGAAGACGGTGTTATCAATGGCGACAGCGATAGACCTTATGTGCTTGAAGAGCGTACCGCCAATCGTAAAGGCTTGACGGCACTTGAGTACCTTTTATTTAGCGATGAGCTTAATCATCACTGCACCACGGCCAACACCGCGTTAGCAACCTGGAATACCCGCCCAGAGCAAGAACGTCGCATTGCCAGATGTGAATTTGCCACGGCAGTTGCCCAAGATATCGAAGGGCACAGTGAAACCTTGTTATCGCGCTGGAATGGCGACCAAGGCTATGCCGCCAAGCTGCTGAATGCAGGTGGCCCAGGCTCTCCTTTCGATACACCGCACCTAGCGCTGAATGAGATCTCAAAAGCGTTATTCTACATGACCGAAGAGTTAAAGGATGGCAAGGTAGCAACACCATTGGGTTTAGGTTTTCCAAACGCCTGTGGTTTAGAGGCTTGTCCTGAAGCCGTAGAGTCTCCGATTGCGGAGCATTCTAAAGAAAACTTACTTGCCAACATTCGTGCCTTTAAACAGATTTTCACCGGCCAGGGCAGTGACAGCGATAATACCCTAGGCTTTGATGATTTTCTCGATGCCGAAGATGGCAGCGATGTTAAAGCACGCATGTTAGAGGGATTAGCCGCAGCAGAAGCGACCTTAATGGCGATGCCTGCCAGCTTACAGCAAGAATTGGCAAATAATCCTGAAAACGTAACGCAAACACACACGGACGTAAAAGTCGTAACGGATGAATTAAAAGCGGACTTTATTGAAAAGCTCGCCTTAGAACTTCCACAAACTTCGGCAGGTGACAATGACTAAGCGTATGAACATGAAAAAATCTTTACTGGCAGTGGCAACCGCCTTGGCTATGCCATATGCCATTGCGGCCGATGATAATGCCGATATCGAGCACATTTCGATTATTAGCCACCACGATAAGCTACGCAAAGAAGCCGGCTCGGCAACCTTGTTGTCAGAAGCGCAGCTAGAGGAATACGAATACGACGACATTCACCGTATTTTGGCTAACGTGCCGGGTGTCAATATTCGTGAGGAAGATGGTTACGGGCTGCGTCCTAACATTGGCTTTCGTGGTGTGACGCCTGAGCGTAGTAAAAAGATTACCATTATGGAAGATGGGGTGTTAATCGGGCCGGCGCCATATTCCGCTCCCGCAGCGTACTATTTCCCAGTGACCACGCGCATGACCGCAGTGGAAGTGTTTAAAGGTCCTGCAGCTATCCAACATGGCCCTCAGACTGTGGCTGGCGCACTGAACTTAGTTACCAGACAAGTTCCTGAGTTTACCGAAGGTGGCTTAGATGTGGCGGCAGGCAGTGATGGTTACAGTAAAGCCCATGGTTATTATGGCTCGGTGGTGAATAATGTTGGCTTCTTATTTGAAGCAGTTAATTTACAAGCCGATGGCTTTAAAGAGCTAGACAATGGCGGTGATACCGGGTTTGAAAAAAATGATTTTCTCGCCAAGTTCAATTACAAACTAAGCCAGGGCGATTTAAACCACACCTTTGGCCTTAAGCTGAGTTACGCCGATGAGCTGTCGGATGAAACCTACTTGGGGCTAACGGATGAAGACTTTGCGGCGAACCCGTATCGTCGTTATGCCGCCACGCAGCCTGCCGAGATGGATACCAAACACACCCAAGTGATGTTTTCACACCTCCTTGAAGGGAGTGGCTTTGATGTCATCACGCGCCTTTATCGCAATGATTACGAGCGTGCTTGGTTAAAACTCAACGGCATTGGTAGCAGTGGTGGGCCATCGTTGTCCAAGGTGTTGGCCAATCCAGCAGATTTCGCTGATGAATACGCTGTTATCACTGGCAGCCGAGACTCAGTGATTGCCGGTTCAAACTTATTCTTAACCATGGGCACCAACGACCGTGAATACTTTTCTCAAGGTGTACAAGTTGATGCCGATGCTACCGTGTCGCTATTTGGTTTAGAGCACGATGTCGCTGTAGGTGTGCGCTTTCACGAGGATGAAATTGAACGTAAGCACTTTGAGCAAGCATATGCGATGGAATCTGGCATCCCGATGTTGGTGGAAGGCTCCAAGCAGTTCGCCTCACTGAACTCAGAAAACACCAAAGCTTGGTCTGTTTATATTGAAGATAAAGTGCAACTGGATGCCCTGACTTTAGGGGTTGGCTTACGTGGTGAGCTGATGGACATGTACTATCAAGACAACAAAGATGCCGATCGCTGGATTGATAAAACCACGCGTATTTGGCTACCCAGTGTCAGTGGCTTTTATCAGTTATCTGAGGATGCCGGATTATTGTTTGGTGTACACCAAGGCTTTATCCCGTCGTCACCGCAGCAAGATCCGAATTTAGAACTTGAGAAAAGTATTAACTATGAGTTTGGTGGTCGCTTTAATGATGGCGTAACGCAATTTGAGGTGGTTAGCTTCTTTAATGATTACGACAATCTCAATGAAACCTGCGGCCAGTCAAACTGTGGTGTTAATGATCAACAAGGGCGTCAGTTCAGTGGTGGTGAGGCCAGCGTGTATGGCCTAGAGATGCAGTTTGCCCAGCGCTACCCATTAAACCTGCAGGTAGACATTCCGTATAGCTTTACCTATACCTACACCAAAGGGGAGTTTGAAAGTGAGCAATTCACTAAATTTGCGCAATGGGGCCACATTAAAGACGGTGATGAACTGCCGTATTTACCAGATCATCAAGCGACCTTTAACATTGGTCTAGCAGCGAATGACTGGAAAATTAATTTAGCAGTGAAGTACATAAGCTCAATGTCGGAATCGGCAGGCCGTAGCTGGGTATTATACGATGCCAGCGGTCAAACGGAACTGGACAGCTATGAGCTGCCACTGGAATCGTCAAAAGTGCCGAGCGCGACCATTGTGGATTTATCAGCAAGCTATGAACTGGGCCGTTATGGCCAAATCTATGGCAAAATAGATAACCTGTTCGATGATGCTGAAATCGTCAGTCGTCGCCCGTATGGCGCTAGACCAGGTAAACCAAGACAGGTTAGCCTGGGCTATAAATATCGCTTTTAAAAAATAAAGGCATGGGGCTCAATGCGGTGGCTTGAGCCCCAATTTGCGATTAATATATGGTAATCGCACAGCAACACGATTTACTCTGGAACTCCTATGTTAGAGCAATTATGGCAAAGCATTGTTGAACTCCCAGGCTATCTTTTCGATGCCAATAAGAGAGTGTATTTGCCATACTTGTTGAGTGCTGTGGTGATGGCACTGCCGGTGTATTACGCCAGTGAAAAAGTTCGTTCCAGCAAGGGCTTTGTTAAGTTCTTATTTCCCAAACAGGTCTGGTGGTGTCAAAGCGCTAAGCTGGACTATTGTTTGCTGATCACCAATCGGCTCATTAAAGCGGCCACCTTTACTCCTATTGTGTTAACCATGGTTCCCATTGCCATGGGCTTATCGGATGGTTTTGAGCACCTATTTGGCCCTGCTTTGCATCTCGATGCGCCGTCTTGGCTAGTGATCACCATATTTACTTTGATGCTGTTTTTAGTCGATGATCTAACGCGTTTTTTGTTGCACCTGATGCTTCATAAAGTTCCTTTTCTGTGGGAATTTCACAAGGTGCACCACTCAGCGAAAGTGCTGACACCGTTTACGATTTATCGCTCTCATCCTGTGGAGAGTTATCTATATGCTTGTCGTATGGCGCTAACTCAAGGGATTGTGGTGGGGTGTGGCTATTATGTCTTTGGTGACACCTTGAGTATGTATGACATTCTTGGCGCCAATGCCTTTGTCTTTTTGTTTAATATTTTTGGTGCCAATTTGCGTCACTCCCATATTTGGTTTAGTTGGGGTGACCGGCTCGAAAGTTGGTTTATCAGCCCAGCACAGCATCAGGTGCACCACAGTGACAATCCGGCGCACTTTGATAGTAACTTAGGCTCGGCGCTGGCGATTTGGGATCGTCTCTATGGCTCTTTGATCAAAGCCTCTGAAGCGGGGAAAGTGTCGATTGGTGTTGGCCAGTACGATGCTGGGCATGATTCACTCAGTGCCATTTATCTAAAACCAATTAAGCTTGCAATGAAAACATTAGTGCCGAAAAAGCCTGTAAAACCGATAGTAGAAAAGCAATTGAAGAGAAAATAGGCTGACGACGGGCATTGTCAGCCTATTGTGGGAGAGTAGGCTCCCTAATTTTTTTAGTGCAATTGGGTGGCTGATTTGGTGCGGTAGAATCCCAATTCATTTAATTTTTCAATTAACTTAGGATCATCTAAGCGACTCGGAGTCTCTTGCTCGCGCAAGAAGTGATCCGTCGGAACGGCATGTAAATCGAGCATTTTATGGAATAAAACGTTACGGATTGTTAGCCCTGTCATGCCTTCGTCCTGAATAGCATCCAGCTTGTCTTGAAGGTCTGAAAATGGTGCTGCTTTAACATCGTCTACGGCTGCAGAAAATTGACCATTCGATTTGTTTTTAAACATACGGCCTCCAAAGAGAGTTTGTTCACAATCCAGTGACATTGACTTACATTAACCAAAGTCACTATTTTATGTGTATAAAATAGTGACTTAGGTCAATTCCAATGCGTTCAGTTTACTCCGAAGTGGGATGAAATTGCTAATACCGATGTAAAGCTTTGTAAATCGAATAATGCGGTCAACGCCATAATATTTTATACGTCTAGACGTAACTTTCTGATATGCAGGTGGAAATGGTTCTCAGTACCATTTAAGGTACTGAAAACTCGCAGTTAAATTAAGAAAATAATTTTTCTTTGACGTGTTCAGCAAAGCCACTACCGGCTTCTAGATAGAAGTTATAGGTTGAATCCACCCCCATATCTTCAAGCTCTTTTTGCTGATCTGGGTAGTTAGCAATGGCGGTGACTTGGCCGTCGTAGCCGGATGCTTTTAACTGCTCCAGGGCATAAATGTTCTGCATGTGCTTGGGCATGGCCAGCATGACCATTTCTACTTCTGAGTGGTTAACCCGTTGCCAAAAGTCAGGGTCGGTGGCATCCGCCGTAAGCACTCGTCTGCCTCGCGAGACATGTTTATCCACCACTTCTGGTTTGATATCAACGCCGGCAACGGTATCGGGAAAACTGGCTTGAATGGTCTCGTAGGCACCGGTACCAATTCTCCCCATGCCAAAGATCACCACCTTGGTATTAGTCAGGTTAACGGGCATTTCCTCTTCTAAGCGATCATTGCTTTCAAACTTTAATAGCCAAGGTTCAAGCTTGACGTAAATTTCATTGGCGCGTTTGTTAATTGGTGAAGCGATGACAAAGGTAATGGAAACAGCTATGGCCACCACTGCCAACCAATCCGCCGCAATCAAACCAGAGGCCGAGGCGACCGCACAGACAATCAAGCCAAACTCGCTGTAGTTGGTGAGCGTGAAGGCGCTCAATAAAGAGGTCCGGGCGCGCAGCTTAAACATATTAGTAAAGGCGTAGTACAGTGACACTTTTAGCGGCAATACCACAATTAATAATAGCGCAATGAGCAAGGCATCCAGGGTGATGGTGGCATTTAAACCAATGTTAAGGAAAAAGCCCACTAATAAAATGTCTTTTACATTCAGCAGTGCTTTGGAAAGTTCACCTGCTTTTTTGTGTGGTGCAAAAATCATCCCCATGATCAGAGCGCCCAAGTCGCCTTTTAAACCGGCAAACTCAAAAGCGTGATAACCCGCAACCAGGGCAAAGAAAAAGCCAAACAATGGCAGTAGCTCACCATGTTTCGAGCGGCTTAGCACCCAATACATCAGGGGCCGTACCAAGGGGAGTGCGACCAGCAGTGCCAGTGCCCACATATTAGGGGCTTTGCCAGTGCTGACTGCAAGAAAGATCACGGCAAAGATATCTTGCATAACTAAGATACCAATGGATATCTTACCGTGCAGACTCGACATTTCGCCACGCTCTTCCAGTACCTTGACGGCAAAGACGGTACTGGAGAAGCTAAACGCAAAGCCAACCAGCAGTGCACTTTGCCAATCTAAGTCGGTAAATAGCGGCAGACTCATGGCGCCCAGCATCAGCAATAGGCCAGCAAAAAACGCGCTGCTGGTGATTATGTGCATGGTGGCAGGGGCCCAGACTTGGGGTTTAAGCAAGTTACCGACTCGCAGTTTTAACCCTATGCTAAACAGCAATAAGGTGACACCCAAGTCCGCTAACTGGGTTAACAAATCAGTTGTTTGATAGCCCAGCAAGTTGAGCACAAAACCGGCCATCAAAAAACCAATCAGTGGCGGCAGTTTTAATTGATAAACCGAAAAGCCACACGCAAATGCGACAGCAAAATAGAGCAGTTCCATAAAATCTTACTTTTATCCAAGATATAACCAGTGTATCAAAACCTTATGATATATAAATTAGAAATTTTCGCTGACAAGTCGGAGCAAATGTGGTTATGATGCTGTTAAGGACATACCGGACAGGAGACGTAATGTTTAAAAAGATCCTCGCATCAGTCGGTATCGGTGCAGCAAAAGTTGATACTGTATTAGAAACTGAACATTTGCATCCTGGGCAAAAGTTTCAGGCGCAGATAATTATTAAAGGTGGCGACGTTAGCCAAGAAATTTCAGGTCTTGAACTGGCGTTAATGACCCGCGTTAAAGTAGAAGGTGAAGACGGTGAATACTTCACTAACCACGTGATTGACCGCTGGCGTGTGGGTGACCAATTCACCATCGCACCGGGAGAAGAGAAGGTAATCCCTTTTGAAGCAAGGCTTCACTCTGAAACCCCAATCACTGAAATAAACGCAGGCTACAACCGCTGTCACGTGTGGGTTGATACCGGTTTAGATATCGACTTGGCGCTTGACCCTTCAGACAAAGATGCCTTGCATATTTACCCTAATGAAGCGGTCAAAGCCTGCATGACAGCAATGGAGCGTTTAGGTTTTCAGCTTGTTAAAGCCGATGTTGAAAAAGGCTATTTAAGAGCGACCGAGTTTCAATCGGTTTCCGGTTGTTATCAAGAGTTGGAATATCGCCCTAACACCCGTTCGCTATTTGGACTGCAAGAAATTGAGCTGTCGTTCGTCCCTGAGGCGCACCGCACTCATGTGCTGATTGAGCTAGACCGCGCATTTCGCGGCGATGGCTATGTCGACTTAACCATTGAGCACGATCACGTCAATATTTCACAGCTGTGCGACCAGCTAGAACGCTTATTTTCGTAACAAGACATAGAAAGCACCAAGCGCCCACGCATGGGCGCTTTTTTTGTTTTTAATATAGGTAAATAATACCGTTACTAAAACAGGGGAGAATACGATGAACTGGCACGCAAAAACGTATGCGCAGCTTTCTAAAGACGAACTTTATGCTATTTTTAAAGCAAGGGTCGATGTTTTTGTGGTGGAGCAGAACTGTCCATACCCAGAAATCGATGACATCGATATTGCCGACCATACCCAGCATCTTTTTTTACTGTCAGGCAATGAACTGATGGCGTACGCCCGTTGTTATCGTAAATCAGACACTTGTGCGGCAATCGGTCGGGTGTTAGTGGCCGTGCCAGCAAGGGGCAAAGGAATTGCAAAAAATTTGATGCTGCGGGCCATTGAATGCTGTGAGCAACACATTGCGCACCAACAACTTGAGATCGCCGCGCAGTGCTATTTAGACGGCTTCTACACCGAGCTGGGCTTTGTAAAGCAAGGGGAGGAATACCTCGAAGATGGTATTCCTCATCAAGACATGGTGCTGCGAAAAAGTACTGCTAAATAAACCGTTAGCAGCTGTGGTTAGATTGAGTTTAAAAACACCGCAGCGATGGCCAATGGGCAAACAAAGCGGATGTACCATGGCCATACTTTCCAAAATAGGCTGCTTGCCACTTCTGGGCAGCCTGTTTCAATCTCTTTAAGTAACTTAGCACGATGCCACATCCAACCCACGAAAATACAACACATCATACCTAGCAGTGGCTGGCCAAATTTGGTGGTGAGTGTCACCACAAAGCCAAACAACGACTCCAAATTAAATAGAATAGTGAGACTGACAATTGTGATAAGCGCGCCTATTAGCCAGGTTGCTTGAATACGGCTAAGAGCGAAGCGTTCCACCGCGTATGACACCGGCGCTTCCAACATAGAAATGGACGAAGTCAGTGCGGCAATGCTCATTAAGGCAAAAAAGGCAAAGCTAACAAATAGGCCGATATAGCCCATGCTATCGAACAGCGCCGGTAACACTTGGAATACTAGGGTGTCTTCTTTAAGCAAACTGCCGTCGGCGGCAAAGATTTCTACCCCTTGTGCCTGAGCTACGTACATGGCTGGGATGATAAGCAGGCCTGCAACAAAGGCAATAAAGACATCGATTAGCGTGACCAGTGCCCCTAACGAAACCAAATTTTCGCGTTTACTAATGTAGGAGCCATAAATAATCATCACACTGGTACCTAGGGAAAGTGAGAAGAAGGCTTGACCCAAGGCATCGACCAATAACTGTGGTTGTAGCACCGATGAAAAGTCCGGCACTAGGTACACTTGCAATCCGGTTAACGCGCCATCTTGCGTTAGCACATAAGCAATGAGCATAAAGAGAATACCCAGCAAGGCTGGCATCAAGCGTTTTGACCACTTTTCGATACCGTTTTCCACCCCTTTGCTAATGATCAGTACGGTCAGGGCAATAAAGCCGGCGGTGAAAATAATATTACGCGACAACGACGAGTCTTCTAACCAGTGCTGCGCGCCAGAAAGCGCAGTCAACTCAGCCACCGGCTCAAGTGTGGCGCTAAACATCCAGCCTGCCACAATGGCATAAAAGCTGAGGATTAACCCGGCGCAAATAATGCCACCAAAGCCCACTACAAACGCCAATTTACTTTGCCACGCTGAGCGCGTAAGTTTACGTAATGAAGAAACGGCATTCGCTTGGCCGTGACGACCAATAACAAGCTCTGCCATCAATGCTGGGTATGCTAAGCAAAATGCTAACACTAAATACACTAAGACAAACGCAGCACCGCCATTAGATGCGGTTTGTGTTGGAAAGCCCCAAATGTTGCCCAGACCGACTGCCGAACCGGCGGCAGCCATAATAAAACCAAAGCGAGAGCTAAACTCTCCTCGGATATTGCTCATAATTATTATACTTCTCTAATTTTTGCTAACGGCTCAGACAATCTACTGTAATTAAAAGGAAATAAAAAGAGTAAATTTCTTTGATTTAACACAAGGTTATGGCTGAAATTTCGCCGTAACTAAGGTGTTGCACTAACAGCGGTGAGTTTAGTTCATAAGTTAATGTTTTCACGTTTAATTTTTTCACAAAGTGAGGAGCAGTGTAGTGTCATATTTACAGCTATTATTTTTCTTTACATGGCAGGAATAAGGTAAATTTTGCCCCGCCTAAGCGCTGTGATTGACCGACTTTAGCGTAGCCATGGTGCCAATCCATCACTTTGGCGACAATAGCCAACCCTAGGCCATAGCTTTTTTCGCCGCGGTTGCGGTGAGTTTGCTCTTGGAAAAAGGGGCTAAATACTTTGTCCCAATTGCTTTGCTCAATGCCTGGGCCGTCGTCTTCAACGTGGATCAGTAGGCAGTTGGGTTGTTGCTCGGCACTAATGTGTAATTGTTGCTGGGCAAAATCGCACGCGTTACTGATGAGGTTGCTAATGGCTCTGGCAAGCCAATGTAAATCGCCATTGATGTGTATTTCTGCGGCAACGTCTAGGCTGCTATTAAGCTGATTACTGTGCAGCTTAGGCTGCATTTGCAGCAAGATCTCTTTAAGGTAAGGGTGCAGCTCAGTAGATTGTGGTTTAAGCAGGTGGGACTTTTGTTCTAAAGTGGCAAAAGCCAAGTAACTTGAAAGCATGCCTTCCATTTGGTCTAAGTCTTTTTCCATGCGCGTAAGGTAATGGTGAACGGCCTCTAAGTCGTGTTCTTCTAGTGCGGCATCGAGACCGAATCTAAGGCAGGCGACTGGCGTGCGTATATCGTGAGACAAACTCGACGCCATCAGTTTATTCTCAGCGATTAACTGCTCAATTTGGTTGGCCATGCGGTTAAAGGTATTTTCTAAATCGCCAATGTAAGTAAAGTGACTTTTGTTAATTCGGGCGCTGAGATCGCCACTGGCAAAGCGTTTTGCCGCGGTATTGAGTACAATGAGACGCTTCACTAATGGCGACAAGATAAACCATAAAATGGCACCAATGCCGCCGTAAAATAATAACGTCAACACCACGTCATACTCGGCTTGAGGTGTGTCTGGTGACCATTCAAGCTCGATAAAATCCGGAAACAAGGTGGCGTTGGTTTTTAGTAAATACACACTTTCATTTTCAATGACCAAACCACTAGGTTGCAACATTTGCTGTTTTAACTCCAGCGGCATGGCTAAGGTCTCACCTTGTTTAAAGGCAACATTAACCTCGAACTGTTGTGCTAATGCTTCGGTAAGTGCTTGACGCTTAGCTTCTGGGACTTTAGACACTTGTTCAGCAAAGCCAGAGATGAGCTTACTTTGCCATGCAAAGCTGTTGTCGGCGGGAGCGGTTTGTTGATTAAAAATATCAATGACCCAGCCTAACGCCACAATGGAAATTAACGCGCCAGCCAAGAGATATAAATACAGTTTTTTCACACAGTACTCATCATGCTGCTAAATTACCAAGCAGAGGGAACCAATAAGTAGCCTTTGCCCCAAACCGTTTTTATTTTGTCCGGGTTTTGCGGGTCATCACCGAACTTTTTTCTTAGCGCTGAGATAAGCACATCGACACTGCGGTCTAAGCCATCATATTCACGGCCTTTGGTTGCCTTAAATACGGCGTCTCGTGACACCACTTCGCCGGCATGACTGGCTAAAAACTGTAATAGTAAGTACTCGGCGCTGGATACGGTGACGGCTTGTTCGCCAACGCAAACACGGCGAGCTTGAGTATCAATGCTCAATTGACCAACTTTGATTTGATGCGCTGTGTTTGGGGTTTCTGCTGGAGCTTCTTGTGCGCTTCTAACGTTGGCTTTTATCCTGGCTAATAATGCTCGTGGTCGCACTGGTTTGATAACATAGTCGCTGGCGCCCACTTCAAGGCCAATGACTTCATCCATTTCTTCGTCTTTGGCGGTGAGCATGATCACTGGTTTATGGTAAAACTGGCGTAAATCACGACAGACACTGATACCATCTTTACCGGGTAACATAACATCCAACAATACCAAGTCCGGATTCAGCGTTTTTACCTGCTCTACCACTTCATCACCACGGTAGCAGCAGTGGGTTTTGTAGCCCTGATTATCTAAGTATTCAGCGACCCATTGTGCTAGTGAAGCGTCATCCTCAACCAGTAAAATTGTGCCATATTGTTCCATGCTTTCACTCCAAACTTACTCTGTTGCCCAGCCGAGTATAATTCTTTGACCATGTTTGTCTGTAAGTAAGTGTAAGTATTCGTGTAGCTGCCAGAGCGTTATACCAATTCGCTTAATTAAGCGAGTATTAATGCGGATTGGTATTACTTCACATTCAACTTTTCAATTAAGCTTTGCGCTAAATGCAGTTGCATATCAGCACTTAAGGCTGAAACTTCGGTTTGGGTGCAGGCACCTGCAGTTTTCTTTAGCGCGGAAATCTTTTTCTCGATCTTGTATGGTGGCAAAGAAACCGGGTTACTACTGCGTGCTTGTCTTGCCTGTTCGGTATTTTGCGCCGCAATAAAGGCTTTTACTTCTTGCTCGTTGGTGATGGTTTCTACTTCATTGAAAGTAAACTGCAGTGGGATACCTTGGAACCCCGCGCTGTCTATTGACGACTTGGCAAACCACACCACATCTGAAGAGGCTTGATGTGCTAACCTCATGCTCACTGCGGCAACAATATTACTGCACTGAAAGGCTGGAGTGTTTTGCGCCAGCTCGGCGATGTAAGGGTGCGGGTTTTTGGGTCTGTCCAGGGCATAGGTTTTATTGGCGGCAAAGTCCAAATCAAGCTGGTTGATGGTTAAGGTATAAGCCGCTTGTGGATGACTCACCACGTTTAACCCTTTTTGCTGCAACATCTTGCTGATTTCAGTTTTTAGGGTGTCGGTGAGGCTAACCTTATCCGCATTAATATACACACTGTCGCCACTAGCTAAAGGGTGAGCCGGAAGCTGCACCGACTTGATGCGAGCGGAGTTGAGCTCGGTACTATAGCTAATTTGGTACACAGACTTTTGCAATAGCGGTTTTTTCGGCAGCGTTAACTTCGGCGCCAACGGCGTCGTGGTCACACATCCAACAAGCAAGGTGGTACAAAGAGCTGCTAGCACTAAACGCATTAAAATACCTCAATTAAACAGTTATTTTTTATATTTTCGTGAGTTGTGCCAATTCATCATGTTAGTATGGCAAGCGAGTGTTAATGAAATGAGTCATTATGAAGTCGCTAATTCTCACAATCGTCGGCGTTCTTTGTCTAAGTTGGTCGCAACTTGGACTAGCAAACGCTGCCAACGAACAATGGTCACAATTTTTAAAGCGCTATTCTAAGCAAGTCGAGCGCAAACTAAAAGAAAAATCGATACCCGGTGCGGCTTTGTCGATCGTGCATATGCAACACGGTAGTTATGCTGTGGGGTTTGGCCGTACCAAAAGCCGTTCAGGTCGGGCGGTGGATGCCAATACGCGATTTCGCTTGGCGTCGGTATCAAAAACCTTTGCCGGCAGCCTAACCGCCAAACTAGCCAGCGACGGATATTTTGCCATTGATGATAAAGTATCACGCTACTTACCTGAAATTGCACACGGCGATTACCAGCAGGTTAAATTATATCATTTACTAAGCCACTCCAGTGGTTTGGTACCGAATGCCTACGATAATCTTATTGAGTCCCGTATGGATTATCCGCAAATTGTTGAACGTTTATTGCAGGTAAAAGCCTTATGCCAACCTGGTGACTGTTACGGTTATCAAAATGTGATGTTTAGCTTGATTGGCGATGTAATTAAACAAGCCACCCAAATGAGCTATCAACAATGGTTAGATGAGTTTATTTTTGCGCCGTTAAATATGCATGATGCCGGCCTCGGTTATGAACATATGACTTTGGATGACAACTTTGCCTGGCCTCACGTTCGTGGCCGCAAGCGTTGGCACACAGCAAGATTAAAGCAGCACTATTATAAAGTGTTGCCAGCAGCTGGGGTGAACGCCAGTGCCAGTGATATGTCGCAATGGTTAAAAGCGCAATTGGGCTTGTATCCAAATGTGTTGTCACCCGACGCACTTAGCAAACAATCGGTTCCCTACACCTTGACCAAACGCGAGTTAAGAAGGCGGGTGTGGCGCAAACACGTTGAAGAGGCCTATTATGGCTTAGGCTGGCGAATTTACCGCTACGATGGTCAATTACTTTATTATCACAGTGGCTGGGTGCAAGGCTATCGCACCGATGTGGTGGTGATCCCAAGCTTGGGGATTGGTTTTAGTTTACTGCTTAATGCTGAAAGTGGTGTCATCAATCAATTAACCAATGACTTTATTGTGCAAGCGTTAAAGGTGAAAGAGCGGTTGTTACCAGTGCTAACGGAGCAAGAAATTGCAGAGATTAAGGCTGAGGAGCAGGCGCTGTTAAAGGCAGTGGTGTCTTCATCACAGAAGACACCAAATGAGTAGGGTTACTGGCGAGGCAGTTGAATTTTTTTGTCTTCGCTTTGGCGATACAACACGATGATGTGGCCAATGCTTTGTACTTTGTGCGCTTTGGTCTCGCGAACGATGGCTTCAAAAATTAACTGCTTGGTTTCACGGTCATTGGTCGGTACTTTTACCTTAATCAATTCATGAATATCGAGATTTTGCTCAATTTCCGCCATGACGCCTTCTGTTAGGCCATTAGCGCCAAGAAGAACTACTGGGTTTAAGTCGTGAGCCAGCCCTTTTAGGAACTGCTTCTGTTTATTTGATAAGGTCATATTGATACAATCTTATTTATTAAAAGGCTTGAATTATCGATATTCTAACGCCATCTAGACAATATTACTAATGAGTTGTAGTTAATATGGCAAATAAAAAACATTCCGCCAGTTCGAAACGTTGGTTAAAAGAGCACGTAGAAGATCCCTATGTTCATGAGGCACAAAAACGCGGTTACCGTTCTCGTGCGGTGTTTAAGCTTGAAGAGATCCAACAAAAAGATAAATTAATCCGCAAAGGCATGACGGTGGTGGACTTAGGTGCTGCACCGGGGAGTTGGTCGCAATACCTGGCAGAAGAAGTAGATATTAATGGTCAAGTTATTGCCTGTGATATTTTGCCTATGGATTCCTTGGCTGGAGTCGACTTTTTGCAAGGGGATTTCAGAGAAGAAGCTGTGCTGGATGCCTTGTTAGATAGAATTGACGGCAAAAATGTCGATGTGGTGTTTTCAGACATGGCGCCTAATATGAGTGGCAACATGACAGTCGATCAATCAGGCAGTATGTACTTGGTTGAGCTAGCACTGGATATGTGTCACCAAGTTTTAAAGCCAAACGGCGCATTTGCTGTTAAGGTGTTTCAAGGCGAAGGCTTTGATCAATTCGTACAAGAAGTACGTAAATGCTTTAAGGTGGTGAAGATCCGCAAGCCTAAAGCGTCACGACCACGTTCGCGTGAAGTTTATATAGTGGCGACGGGCTACAAACTGTAGTACAGTTGGAAAGCATCAAGTTGAATTTAAATTTTTTGGATACATGAGGTTAACTCCTTGAGCGATATGGCTAAAAATCTAATACTCTGGTTGGTTATAGCGGTTGTACTGATGACCGTATTCCAGAGCTTTAACGGTGGCGAACAATACGATCGTCAAACGAGTTACACACAGTTTGTAAAGGATGTGCGCAGCGGCTCTGTGAGAGAGGTCAGTATTGACCGTCAAACAGGGGTGATCAGTGGCGTACGTTCAAGCGGCGACCGCTTTCAAACCGTGATACCATTGACTGATTTAGACTTGGTTAATGACCTATTAAAGAACGATGTCAACATCAAAGGTGTGGCGCCTGAGGAGCAATCTTTCTTAGCCAACATCTTTATTTCATGGTTCCCAATGTTGTTATTGATCGGGGTATGGATTTTCTTCATGCGCCAGATGCAAGGCGGCGGTGGTAAAGGTGCCATGTCGTTTGGTAAAAGCAAAGCCCGGTTAATGAGTGAAGATCAGGTGAAAACCACTTTCTCAGACGTCGCTGGCTGCGATGAAGCCAAAGAAGACGTGACTGAGCTGGTTGACTTCCTACGCGACCCATCGAAATTCCAGAAACTTGGCGGCAGCATTCCCAAAGGCGTGCTAATGGTAGGTCCTCCTGGTACTGGTAAAACGCTATTGGCAAAAGCGGTGGCGGGTGAAGCGAAAGTGCCATTCTTTACCATTTCAGGTTCGGACTTTGTGGAAATGTTCGTGGGTGTTGGTGCTTCTCGAGTTCGAGACATGTTTGAGCAGGCCAAAAAAGCCGCACCATGTATTATTTTCATTGATGAAATCGATGCCGTAGGCCGTAAGCGTGGCGCTGGTATGGGCGGTGGTCACGATGAACGTGAGCAAACGCTAAACCAAATGCTAGTGGAAATGGATGGTTTTGAAGGCAATGAAGGCATCATTGTGATTGCTGCTACTAACCGTCCAGACGTGCTTGACCCAGCGCTGTTGCGACCAGGACGTTTTGACCGCCAAGTGGTGGTGGGATTGCCTGATATTCGTGGCCGTGAGCAAATCCTTAACGTACACATGCGCAAAGTACCACTTGATGACAATGTTGAAGCATCAGTTATCGCCCGTGGCACACCAGGTTTCTCTGGTGCTGACCTTGCCAACTTAGTTAACGAAGCGGCGTTATTTGCTGCTCGTGGTAATAAGCGCAAAGTGAGCATGGCCGAATTTGATGCCGCCAAAGATAAAATCATGATGGGTGCAGAACGTAAGTCCATGGTGATGAGCGAAGAAGAAAAAGAGATGACGGCATACCACGAGGCGGGTCACGCCATCGTTGGTCGCTTAGTACCAGAGCACGACCCGGTGTATAAAGTCTCTATTATTCCTCGCGGTCGCGCGCTGGGTGTAACCATGTATCTACCAGAGCAAGACCGAGTAAGTCATTCGAAACAGCACTTAGAATCCATGCTATCCAGCTTGTATGGTGGCCGTATCGCTGAGGCCATTATCTATGGTGACGACAAGGTCACAACCGGTGCCAGTAACGACATAGAACGCGCTACTGACATCGCGAAGAAGATGGTGACGCAATGGGGCTTAAGTCCGAAGTTAGGGCCACAAATGTACCTTGAAGAGCAAGGTGAGATGTATATGGGTGGCGGCTCGCACCGCATGGCCGGTATTTCTGACGAGACTGCAAAACTGATTGACGCGGAAATAAAAGACTTTATTGATCGCAATTACAATCGTGCTGAACAAATTTTAAAAGATAACATTGATATCTTGCATAGCATGAAAGATGCGCTAATGAAGTATGAAACCATTGATGCGCTGCAAATTGATGACTTGATGGAACGCCGTGATGTCCGCCCACCACGTGACGCGCATGACAGCAAACCAGAGAAAAAAGAAGCGCAACCTAAAGTTGAAGAAAAGCCAGAATCAAAGGCCGAAGAGCCGCAAAATGATAATGGCAATGACAGTTCATCAAATTCAGAGCTTGATGACAAATCATAACATTAGGTAGAATACTACAGCCCCGAGCGATCGGGGCTTTTTTGTATCAATCGCTGTGTGCTTTTATCTCTGCGTCATGAGTTACTAATGACACACTAGAGCATTGAGCAATTGATATTTAACCTTACCCTCGATACCGAAACTCATAAACAATGAAATAATAATAGGTATAATATGTACGAGCTTCGTTTACCAAGATCACGTAGGCTAGCACTCTCTCAGCCACAAGTGATGGGGATCCTGAACGTAACACCGGATTCGTTTTCTGATGGTGGCCAATTCAATCACCTCGATAATGCCTTGCAACAAGCACAAAATATGTTAGCGAATGGCGCGACGATATTAGATATTGGTGGCGAGTCAACACGACCTGGTGCGCCCGATGTGGCATTAGCCGAAGAGCTTGACAGGGTGATCCCAGTGATTAAAGCGGTGCGAGCAAGTTCTGATTGCGTTATCTCTGTTGACACTAGCAAGGCCGAAGTGATGCAACAGGCAATCGAGGCGGGAGCAGACATTATTAATGATGTGCGTGCATTACAAGAACCTGGAGCACTCGATGTTGCTGCTCGCTATCCTGAGGTTCCTATTTGTTTAATGCATATGCAGGGGCAACCTAGATCGATGCAAAATAACCCCCATTATGATGACTTATTTTCAGACATCAGTCAGTTTTTTCGCGCTAGGATAGCCGCATGTGAAGCCGCTGGAATAGATAAAGGTCGATTGATCTTAGACCCAGGGTTCGGTTTTGGTAAAACACTTGCCCACAACTTTGCATTATTGGGTGGTCTTAAGGCGTTTAGTACGTTTGGCTTACCCATCCTTGCAGGACTTTCAAGAAAGTCAATGTTTGGGCAATTACTCACTCGGGATACTCATGAACGTTTGCCGGCCAGTTTGGCTGGTGCCTTGCTTTGTGCACAGCAAGGAGCGAACATTATTCGCGTTCATGATGTGAAAGAAACAAACGACGTAATTAACGTATGGTTAGCGTCGGTCAATGGAGTTACTCAATGACAACAAGAAAGTACTTCGGTACAGATGGTGTAAGAGGCATGGTGGGCGAGTTTCCCATTACCCCTGAATTTGCAATGAAATTAGGTTGGGCTGCAGGTAAGGTTTTATCTGAACGTGGCACCAAAAAAGTCATTATCGGCAAGGATACGCGTATCTCAGGCTACTTGTTAGAGACGGCATTAGAAGCTGGACTCATAGCCGCAGGCATTAACGTGGTCTTACTTGGACCAATGCCTACCCCAGCAGTGGCATATTTATCGCAAACGTTTCGAGCTGAAGCGGGGATTGTGATCAGTGCCTCACACAACCCATATCATGATAACGGTATAAAGTTTTTTGCTGGTGATGGTCGCAAATTGCCGGATGAAGTTGAGCTGGCCATTGAGGCTAAGCTGGATGAGCCTATGACTTGCGTCGCTTCTGAAAAATTGGGTAAAGCTAAGCGTTTAGAAAGCGCTGATGGCCGTTACATTGAATTTTGTAAGAGCCAATTTCCCAAAGAACTTTCACTGGAGGGATTAAAAGTGGTATTGGATTGTGCCAATGGCGCAACCTACCATATAGCTCCGAGTGTGATGCGCGAGTTGGGTGCCGAAGTGATCCCCACAGCCTGTGAGCCGAATGGGGTTAACATTAACGATAATTGCGGTGCAACTCACGTCGAAGCATTGAAAAAGGCTGTGCTAGAACATCAAGCTGATGTGGGTATTGCCTATGATGGCGACGGTGACCGAGTAATGATGGTGGATCACGATGGTCATGTGTTCGATGGCGACGATATTGTTTATATCATTGCATGTCAAGCAGACAGCGATGGCAACTTAGGTGGTGGTGTGGTCGGAACGGTTATGTCGAATATGGGTCTGGAAAACGCATTAAAAGCCCGCGGCATTGCCTTTGCGCGCAGCAAAGTCGGCGATCGCTACGTGATGGAGTTATTAGGTGAAAAAGGCTGGAAGATCGGCGGTGAAAGTTCTGGCCATGTGTTGAACCTAGACCTGATCAGCACCGGTGATGGCATTGTCTCTAGCCTGCAAGTGTTAGCCGCCATGGTGGCGCAAAATAAAACCCTAAAAGACTTAGGGGAAGGTTTTAGCAAATATCCGATGAAGATGATCAACGTGCGTTACAGCACCGCAGCGGATCCCACAGAGCAACCATCAGTGAAAGCCGTGGTTGCTGAAGTTGAAGCGCAATTGGCTGGTAAAGGTCGTGTCTTGTTACGCAAGTCAGGGACTGAACCGGTGGTGCGTGTTATGGTGGAAGCGCAACAGCAAAAGCAGGTCATCGATTTTGCTCAGAAAATAGCTGAAGTTGTTGAAACTGTGAGCAATTAAACCAAATAACGAATTTATTTCTTGTAACTTGGGGTGAGTAGCGGTAGTATCTCACCCGCTTTCTACTGCGGAGTATCGTATGTCATCTAGAAAGCCAATTGTCGCTGGTAATTGGAAAATGAACGGCTCGAAAAGCCTAATTAACGACATTGCTGCGTCACTAAATGGTCAAACGTTTCAAGCTGATGTGATTGTTTTCCCTCCTGCAATGCTTATTGAGCAAGCAGCCAATCAGGGACTCACCGTTGGAACGCAGACTGTATCAGAGTACGAAAAAGGCGCCTACACAGGGGAAACCCAAGCGGCACTTGCCAAATCTCTTGGGGCAACGTATACACTGGTTGGACACTCAGAACGCCGCGCTATTTATGGCGAAAGCGACACTGATGTGGCAAACAAGTTTGGTCATGCTCAACAGCACGGTTTGACACCTATTTTGTGTGTTGGTGAGACCGAAGAAGAAAGAGAAAGTGGCCTTACAGAAGAGGTTGTCGCAAGACAGATAAATGCCGTTATCAGTAAATTAGGTATAGCGGCACTGGCAAACTCTGTGATAGCATACGAGCCGGTTTGGGCTATTGGCACAGGTAAGACAGCGTCTCCTGAGCAAGCACAAGCGGTACACAAATTTATTCGTGATTTGTTAGCAAAACAAGACCAACAAATTGCGATGGCATTGCGACTTTTATATGGTGGCAGTGTAAATGAACAAAACAGTGAATTATTATTCGCACAACAGGACATAGATGGCGGACTTATCGGCGGTGCAAGCCTTAAGCCTGAAAGTTTCAAGGCCATCTGTCAAAGTGCAAAAGGATAAGTAAATGTACGAAATTCTAATGGTTGTTTACTTAGTTGTGGCATTAGCATTAATTGGTATGGTGCTAATCCAGCAAGGTAAAGGCGCAGATATGGGGTCATCGTTCGGTGCTGGCGCATCGTCAACTGTGTTTGGCTCGTCTGGTGCTGGTAACTTTATGACTAAGTCAACAACGGTTTTAGCAACGATCTTTTTCGTATTAAGCATCGTGCTTGGCAACCTGACCACAGGTCAGATCAAAAAGAGCGATGAGTGGGAAAACCTAGAAGCGCCAGCCGCGACAACGGCGCCTGCTGCTAGCGACGTTCCAGCTTCAGAAGAAAATCCAGCTTCTGATATTCCTAACTAAATCTAGGAAAACACCGAATTTGCGAATGTGGTGGAATTGGTAGACACGCCATCTTGAGGGGGTGGTGGCTTCGGCCGTGGGGGTTCAAGTCCCCCCATTCGCACCAAATAAAAAAACCAGCTACGGCTGGTTTTTTTTCGTCTGCAAAACATGGCTGCAAACCTCTTGGCCAATTTGAGAATGAACCTGAACAATACTTCCCTTGGTCAAAGTCAAATAACCTCTGTAGATCAATGCGTTAATTTAAATGGAAGCGGATTAGAATAATTAACCTTATCTGTACTTATTTTGGTTACGGTATCCTCAAAACTAATTTTTATTAAATAATTATTTCATTTTAGAGTGGTTGTGACTATAATGCCCCTCCAGAGGAAAGAGATGCCCTACGCGCATCTTTTTTTATGCCTGAAATTTAATAGTTTTAGGCATGGGTTGCTTACATCGCAACTTGTACCAATCCGTATTAATACTTGCGCAATTAGAGGGAGTAAATTTGACGCTAACTGCGTTAAAAATTTTTTATTTAGAACAACTAAATAGCAAAATTTTTGCCTTGTTATCGACAAAATTTTCTTGCCTCAAATAGACCACTTAATTAAGCGAATTGGTATCACTAATTGCGACCTCTCGCAACTAGTTCACACACGGTGATTCCTTTGGAGATTATATGATTACAGTTTTACCTCGCCTTGGTTTATCTGCGATTTCAGCTGCGGTACTTGCAGCCGTTACCTTCCCTAGCACTGCAGTTGCTGAGCAAGCTGATGCTAAACAAGAAAAACAGGTCTTTGAGAAAATCGAAGTAACCGCACGCAAGCGGACTGAAAGCCTATTTGAAACCCCAACCGCCATTACGTCTATTGGCGCGGGCGACATTGATAAGGCGAACATCAGCAACCTCGATGACATTGGTAAGTTTGTACCAAACTTGAACATCACTCGCTATGGTGTTGGTAATGCCGCTCACGCATCCGTATTTATTCGTGGTATTGGCTTGCAAGATCATGTTATCACTACCGATCCAGGTGTGGGTGTTTACGTTGATGGAGTGTATCTTGGTCGCCAGATGGGCTCAAACCTGTCGTTGCCAAACGTAGAACGAGTTGAAGTTTTGCGTGGTCCACAAGGAACCTTGTATGGCCGTAATACTCTAGGTGGTGCCGTTAACGTTATCACCAAACAACCTGACGCTGAAGAAATTGCCACAGTACAGGCTAAAATCGGCTCACGTGGTCGTTTAGCAACCGATGTATACACCAGTCAGTCTTTAACCGATGATTTAAGTTTCTCAGCAAGTGCGTCATACAAACAACGTGATGGTGTTGGTAAAGCGATTAATTTGGCCAACCCAGAAAAAGAAATTGGTGAAGAGCAAGAGCTCAGTGGCCGCTTAGCGGTTAAATGGCAAGCAAGCAGCGATGTTGTTGTAACGGCTGCTTTTGACGCCGTGGATAATGAGTCAGGTCAATCCCCTTATACCATCGAGCTGACCGAGCCACTGGATGGCAGTGACCCATTTAATGGTGACTTTCCACTGCTTGACGCGTCCATGCTACCCAATAACCCTGACGACCTTGCAACCACAGTGGCAGGAATTGAAAGCACATACTATTCAGGTTGGGGTGGGGCGGTTACCGCTGAGTGGCAAGCAACCGATACCTATGCAGTAAAATTCATTGCCAGCAAGCGTAGCTCAGAGTACACCGGTGGCCTTGATGATGATGCGGTAGCACTAAACTTGTCGGAATTCCCAGAAGAAGGCGGAGCCGATCAGCACTCATTCGAACTACAACTCAATGGTACGTACGATACCTGGGACTTTGTCTCTGGACTGTATTACTTTAACGAAGATGGTTTCACCAGCTCAGGGCCATTCGTATTTAGCCCTTGGAATACCCCAAATGGCCTATTAAACGATGGCGAAACCGCCTCATTTGGTGATTATGGTTACTTCGACATCAACCAAGAAACAGACGCTTATGCGGCTTATATTAATGCCAGCTTTGATATCACTGATTTATTAAGCATTGGTGGTGGTTTGCGTTATTCGGAAGATAAAAAAGCAGCCGATGCTATGTTCCCAAGCTTTGCGGAGCGTAAGTTTGTTACTGCTGAGTTTGATGAAGTAACGTGGGATGTTAATGCTGCGTACCAGTTAACTCGCGATATTAACGTCTATGCGCAGGTACAAAAAGGCTATCAAAGCGGTGGCTTCCCGCCACGTCCATTTGGTGGACCTGCGCAGTTTGCAGCGTTCGAAGAAACCAAAGCCATTAACTATGAAGTGGGCTTTAAAGGCCAGGTGCATGACAATGTGTCTATGATGGTTGCGGCATTCGTGACCGATTACACCGACCTAGCTTTACCATTTAACGACCCAACGGCCGGTGGTGGTTTTGTCACTATTGTTGAAAATGCCGGTGAATCTAAAGCGCAAGGTATTGAGCTGGAAACCACAGTGGCAATCACTGACGACTTCTCAGTACGTAGTTCAATTGGTTACCTTGATTCTGAAATCACTCATGTTGACGATGGCGTAATTGGTATTGGCGAGGGCGATGCGCCAGCATTGACACCACGCTGGACCGTAATGGTAGCACCAACGTACTTCCATGACTTAGACCATGGTGCAACCATCACAGTGAACGGCAGTTACTCTTACCGTTCAGACATGCAAGGTCAATCGGTTACCCGTGCAAGTGAACACATTGAATCACGTGAGCTACTTGGCTTTAATGTTTCTTATACTAACGCTGATGGCGACATAGAAGTAACTTTATACGGTGAGAACGTATTAAACGAAGTGTACGACGTAGGTCGTCTGCAGCAAAGTGGCTTTGTCGGCGTAATGCGCAGCAATGACCGCAGTGAATTTGGTCTGAAATTCAAAAAAGAATTCTGGCTAGATTAATGTCGCTGTTGTGATAAAAAAATGGCCGCAATTGCGGCCATTTTTGTTGCTGTGATTAACAGTTCAAGGGATAAATTTGCTTATTACGTGCAGCTTTAAAAACTATAGGCAACACTAAACTTAACGCTTCGAGGCATAATATAGCGGCCATTTGGTGAATCTGGGTTACGCGGATCGCCTTCCGTGATCCCTTGTTCATCGGTTAAGTTATCCACTGCGAGCTGCAACTTAACGCCTTCACTTGGCTCAAGAATAAGGCCGACATCAAGCTTTTCATAGCCCTCTAAAACAACGGTGTTTTCATTATTACCGTAGCGATCATCCACTGCTGAGAGGGTGCCGTAGAGGGTGGCGTACATATTGGCAATTTCAAAGTCGTAGCTTGGTGTAATACGCAGCATCCAATCTGGCTGGCGCTGTGCCTTGTTACCTTCATTGCTAGGGCTTTCTGTGATTTCAGTGTCTTGCCATGTGGCGTTTAAGTTGACCGACAGACCAGAGCTGTGGTTGTATTTGTAATCCACTTCTAGGCCCATTGCTTCATTGGTTAAGATCTCTGCTGGCACGCCTGGGCGTCTAACAAAGGTGTCACCTTTAACTTCATTACTGAATAAGGTGACAAATAAGTCGCTGGCATCACCCATGTATTTGTAACCTAGCTCAGCCTGAGTGACTTCTTTTATTAGTGACTCACCACCTTCGTAGGCACCAAAGTTATCTCTAAAGTCATCGAAATAAGGCATTTTATAGCCTTTATTCATGCGCACAAAAGTCCCCGATTTTTCATTTAGGCGGTAATCGGCACCTAGAGTCCAAGACGTTTTACGCTCACTGTAGTCAACTGCTTTGGTGATGATGCCATCAAGCCCCTCATCAACAGAATATTCCACTTCATGTTGCTCGCTGCGTAAACCTAAATCGAGTTTTAGGTTGTCGGTTGCTTGGTAGCTTTGTGTGGTATTAAGGGCAAAAGTGGTGGCGTCTCCTGAGCTATTAATATCGTAGTTAAAACCACAGCCTGCTAAGTCGGCATTACAAGCAATGCCATTAAGCATTTCGCCACCTTGCTCTAACACATGGTAGGCGGTGTTACCTAAACTCCACCAGTCTTGTGCTGATGTTGTCGCGGTGTAAAGGCCAAAGGCACTTGACCAATTACCAAAGTCTTTGCTGAAGGCGAGGTCATTGCTGAATGCCTCTATCTCTTTTAGCACCAGCCAACGGCCATACTGTTGCACCATGGTATTGCCATCATAACTGTTGCCAGTGACACTGCCAGTGGCTGACTGGCCATTGTCAGCCACATCACTTAATAAAGTCGCAGCACCCGCTGGCACTAAACCTAAGGTGTTAGCATCACCTTGAGTTAAACTAAAGCGGTCGGTCAATTGCCATCCATTATCAAACTCGACGTTCAAACTTCCGCCAGAGACATGGCCATTCCAACCACGGCCATCACCAAGGTCAATAGCCATTGCAGTGGGGTTATTGCCAGCATAAATAATGGCTTTACGGTTATTGGTGCCCAGTTGCGTAAATTCAGCATCCACTCCGGCAACATTCAGTGGCGTAGGTAAGTACCACGCGCCAGTATCGTCGGTTTGACGGGTGTAAATATTAAACTCGCCACGGTCAAACTCTTTAGTTAAGTTAATGGTAAACTGATGGCCACGTTCAGAGCTAAAACCGGCATCGCGGATCCCCGATGAACGCTTAACATAGCCGCCCACCATGTAATAAAGATCGTCTGCTATTTCGCCACTTAATACACCGTCAATGCGGTTGAGGCCATAATCTGTGGTGGTGTATTTGAACGTCGCCTCGGTTTCAGAGCTGCCACGTTTAAGCTGAAAGTTGGTGGTAAGCCCTGGCTGGCCATTAGAAACAACCGGGTTAGGGCCGCCACGTAAGCCTTCCATCATGGCGATGGTTTCATCGAGACGAAAAATAGAAGTGTTTTCTAAAAATGACAGTGTTGGAGCCGGATAAATAGGGCTGCCTTGCAGGCTGACGGTTAAAAATGGCGCATCGCCACCACCGGGGAAGCCCCGTACAAACACGTTCGCACCCGACTCACCACCTGAGCTCTCAACCCATATACCAGGAACGGCTTTTAGCAAGTCGGCGGTACTTTTTGGAGCTAACTTATCGATTTGCACGGCATCGATATTAGTCACGGCAAAGCTGGCATCGATTTTTGATACCCCCATACCTCCAGGTGTACCAGATACGATAATGGTCTCTACTTTGTCTTTTTTGTTGCTCGCTTGCTCGGCATTAGCTGAAACGCTGAGCGCCATGCTCACAGCAGCAGCGACCAAGCTAAAAGTGGTTGTATTTATCACGGCAAAAGCCCTCTCGTTGTTGTCATAAGTGTTATGCTCGGCAGCATCGCATAAGCAATTAAGCCGGCAGTTATTCGCTGTGTTTTTACTAAAATAGATGTTAATGCAAACGTTTGCAATGGTGTTGTTTAAAAATCTGTCATAAAATTCTGCATTGGCTTGCCAATCTGATTAAAAGGTGCGGTATACTGAATCTTATAGATATGCAGCAATATTATTATTTTCATATAGTTAGCAATAACCAGCAGCATATGATGCATTAAAGGTCAGCAATAATGGCAACAAAGAAACTCAATTTATCCGATTTAGCTCAACTTGCTGGCGTGTCTGCCTCGACAGCATCTCGTGCCTTAAACGACAATCCGCTGATAAAAAAAGAAACCCGCGAACGGATCCAAGCCTTAGCAAAACAACACCATTTTAGCGTCAATGCTGCTGCAAGCCGCCTGCGGATGCAAAAAACCAAAGTGATTGCCGTTATTATCAACCTTGAAGCCGAAACTCAGCAGTCAGTTGATGATCCTTTTTTGCTTAAGGTGGTGAGTGACATTAATCGCGCAGTAAACCGCCAAGGCTATGAGTTACTGTTATCGAATTCGTTTATGGCCGGTGAAGATTGGCACGGCTACTTTATTTCTGGTCGCCGAGCCGATGGCGTGATTGTTATAGGCCAAGGTAAAGAGCAAGCCAGAATCGAGCAAGCCGCAAAAGCCGGAACACCGATAGTGGTGTGGGGCGACCCTAAAACCTCAGCCAACTACCCCATAGTAGGAAGTGACAACTTTGTTGGTGGCTTAACGGCGACCGAGCACTTATTGGCACAAGGCGCGCGAAACCTATTGTTTATGGGCGACCCGGGTCACGCTGAGCTTGGTGAGCGTTACCGAGGCTTTTGTCAGGCCGTAGCTCATGCGACGGATGCGGTAAGTGCCAATATGGTGAAAATTGATATCACTTCAGACGCCGCTTACAGCAAAATCAATCAATTATTACGTGAACAAGGGTTGGTGTTTGATGGCATTTTTGCATGCAGTGATATGGTGGCATTAGGGGCATTGAAAGCATTAAAAGAGCGCTATGTTAGTGTTCCCAATGACGTGCGTATTGTTGGCTTTGATGATATTGCCATGGCACAGATAAGCTTTCCGGCCCTGACAACGGTTAAACAAGATACCACCGCAGCGGCTGACCTGTTAGTGGCCAAGCTATTACAGCAACTAGATGGCAAGCAGAGTGACTCACAAGAAGTCGCTTCAACCTTGATAGTTAGGCAATCAAGCTAAATGAGTTTATCAGCAACGCCAACTCTGGCATAAGTTCGATTTTTGCATTCATTACAAAGACAAGTAAAAAATCGTCGGGTTTTAAATGCAAACGATTGCAAAAAGGCGTAACTCTGTCTAGACTGAATAACATTCACTCTAGTTACGAGAATAATAATGAACCGAGCACGCATCATTCTCGCTATGGCAGCAAGTTACTTCCTCTTCGCTATTTTGCTCAATAGTGTTGGTACGGTAATTTTGCAATCGATTCATAGCTTTAATATCAGCAAAGCGGAAGCGGCGACGCTAGAGGCGTTTAAAGATCTTCCCATCGCCATTGTGTCTTTCTTAGTGGCCTCCTTTATCCCTCGGGTGGGCTTTAAAATCGCCCTTACGCTGGTTTTAGTGCTGGTGAGCTTAGTGTGCGCGCTCACTCCGATTATTGCTGAGTTCTGGGTATTAAAGTTGGTTTTCGCTGCGGTTGGATCTGCGTTTGCGGTGGTGAAAGTATCGGTGTACGCCTTAGTGGGGCAAGTCACCGAGGGCAGTAATCAGCACTCTAGCTTACTTAACTTCATTGAAGGCGTCTTTATGCTCGGGGTACTGGGTGGTTATTGGGTGTTTGCTGCTTTTATTGACAGCAGCACCTTGGAGCCCAGTTGGTTAGATGTCTATTTTGTTTTAGCTGTGCTCAGTGCTATCACGGCGTTTATTGTTTGGGTTTCGCCAATCGCTAAACCAGAGCGGCAACAAGTCACCGAATCGCCTCTGCAAGCGTTCTTATCCATGCTTAAGCTGGTGGCCAAGCCATTGGTGTTAGTATTTGTTATTTCGGCGTTTTTATACGTACTCATTGAACAAAGCATTGGCACTTGGTTGCCAACGTTTAACAATGAGATTTTGGCACTGCCAGTGGATATTAGCGTGCAAATCACCAGTGTTTTTGCTGCTTGCTTAGCGCTTGGGCGCCTAGGTGCGGGGGCAATATTAACCAAAGTTCATTGGTACATCGTATTAAATGTCTGTGTGTTTGCCATGGCGGCATTGGTGTTATTAACCTTACCAATGACTGAGCTGGTTGACCAAGCGCCCATTGACTCTCTCTTCGATGCCCCTTTAGTGGCGTTTCTAATGCCTTTAATAGGGTTATTTATGGCGCCCATTTATCCGGTTATTAATTCGGTGATGCTCAGCAGCCTACCTACCACTCAACACGCCGCCATGACGGGACTAATTGTGGTGTTTTCGGCGCTTGGTGGCAGTACCGGCTCAATGATAACCGGGATCGTATTTGAACAATTCGGTGGCCAGCAAGCGTTTTATGGTGCACTGGTGCCCATGGCTATCATTGTTGTGTGCTTGTTCTTTTTTAAAATTATGAGTGATTCAACCAAATTGGCTCAGGATAAAGCCAACCTGCAACATGAAGTGAGTTAATCCTATGCAGTACCAATCGAGCTTTTATAGCAGCAAATTGTTTAAAGCGGTGCAACAAGCGGGCATTTTTGCCGATAGCAAAACCTTTGCAGACGCAGTCGCGAATAGTCCCGTTGATGAAATCGAGGCGCAATTTGCATTGCAGCAACCTAAAGGGCAGGACTTGCTTACGTTTGTGCAAGCACACTTTACCTTTCAAGCGGCGACGGAGTTACAGGCGTTGCCAAGATTGAGCAATGCAAAACAATACATCGCAGAGCTTTGGCAGCGCTTATCACGGCAGCCAAGTGTTGCAGCCCATGGCTCACTTTTGCCGTTACCCTATCCTTATGTGGTACCGGGTGGCCGCTTTAATGAAATTTACTATTGGGACAGCTATTTTACTGCGCTTGGGCTCATGGATGCTGGCCGCGAAGATTTAGCCGCGGGCATGTTGAATAATTTTATAAGTCTAATTAATAGCTTAGGGCATGTGCCTAATGGTAACCGCGACTATTATCAGAGTCGTTCGCAGCCGCCGGTGACGGCCTTGATGGTGGACTTGTTGTGGCAACAAGTCACGGCGGACAGGGTATGGCTAGAGACGGTTACTCATGCCTTAGAAAAAGAATACGCATTTTGGATGGCAATGGATGATGAGGGCTCTGAACAATTGGCTCAGCGCCGCGTGGTTAACATGCCCTGTGGCGGGCGACTGAACCGTTACTGGGATCCGCTGCAGTTACCAAGGCCTGAGTCTTTTAAAGAAGACCTAGAGCTGGCGCAATCAGCATCAAACCCTGGGGTCTTATATCAACATATTCGTGCTGCGTGTGAGTCGGGGTGGGATTTTAGTAGTCGCTGGCTCGCCGACCCCCAAAGCCTCAGCAGCATTCGCACCACAGACATTGTTCCGGTCGATTTAAATGCTTTGATGTTATTGCTAGAAAAGCAACTCGAGAAGTGCTGGTTACAACTGGCAAAACCGCAGCAAGCTGAGTACTACGGGGCACTGGCAGAAAAAAGACAGGCATTATTACAACAGTATTTTTGGTGTGAGCAGCATGGCTGGTACTTTGACCTCGACCTCAGTGACTTTAGTCGCACCAGGGTTAGCTCTTTGGCAGCAGCGGCGGTGTTATTTGCTAAGGTACCGACCCCGCAGCAAGCGCAACAAATGGCGGCTAACATTGAGCGTCGGTTTCTAAAACAAGGCGGCTTAGTGACCACGTTAAACCACACCGAGCAACAATGGGATGCCCCTAATGGCTGGGCGCCTTTGCAGTGGTTTGCCGTGGCTGGACTCATTAATTACGGTGAAACCAAGCTGGCCAAAGCCATTATGCGGGCTTGGCTGTACGCCGTCGAAACAGGCTTTGAGCACCATGGTTGCTTATTGGAGAAGTACAATGTTGAGCATCCAGAACAACGGGCAAGCGGTGGCGAGTATGTGGTACAACAAGGATTTGGCTGGACTAATGGCGTAAGTAGTCGTTTTTACCACTTGCTAGAAAACGGTTTTGATACGCTTTCGGGCTAATATTAAACGCTTGTTTAAATGCCCGGCTAAATTGACTGGGGTGCTTAAACCCCAGTGCAAAACTCACCGCAGTGACTTGTATACCTTGCTTTAGCTTTTGTTTGGCATGGTTTAACTTTCTTGCTTGTAGCCATTGCTGTGGCGTGGTGTTGAAATAATGGCGAAACTGAGCAAAGAAACGACTGCGGCTCATACAGCTTAGTTTACAGAGTTTATCAACATCCAGCGGTTCCTCTAGGTGGCTTTCCATATAATTAAGTGCGTGATGCAGACCCGATCTGTCTGGGCTTTGCTGTGCCACAGTCAATAGTAAGTCACGACTTTGTTGTTGCAGTAATCGGGCGATCAACTCTTCCATGGCGAGATCAATAAAGTAGCTGCGATTTGGATCATTTTCAGTAAATAGATGCAGTAAACGGCTTAAACAGTGCTGTGTTTGCCAATTGTGCTCGGTGTGCACTAGGGTATCTTGATAATGGATTAAGTCATCATCGTGACGCCTCATGCGCTCACTCACTTGCGCAATCTTATCGCGGCTGATTTCAATGGCAAGGCAGCTAGTGGGGGATTGCAAAGACGCCTCTGGAAAGTCGATATACACAGCTTGTTGCGGAGCGAGTACAAAGCTTTGCTGGGGTAGAAAAGCTTGGTGATAATTGCAATCATCGACATGCATGACCTTTTTGCCACTTATCATGGCGCAGAATAACACTTCACTGGCGGCCAATTTGACCCCATGACTTGGCTCATAGGTATCGTAAACACTGAGTTCAGCATCGGTTGCCGCAAAACTGACTTTATTTTCTACTAACCGTTCTACCTTGGCGCGTTTTTTAGCTAATTGCACTGTGCCTTTCCTTTTTTGCAATTCGGACTCAGAGTTCAAATTTACATACCCATAGTTAAGTTTTTAAGAGGGAACTGGGCTAATGTCAACTGGATTAGGTGAATAAAAGTTAAACAGTGTGTTTGGCTTTATTCAACAATAACGATAAAAAACACGTTGCAGAGGTTACTATGATATACGCAGATCCGAACACCGATGGTGCCGTAGTCAATTTTAAGTCACAGTATGAAAACTTTATCGCGGGACAATGGCAACCGCCCGTGTCGGGAAATTACTTTGATAATATTAGCCCGGTTAATGGCAAAGCGTTTTGCAAAATTCCCCGCTCAGATCATCAAGACATTGCATTAGCGCTGGATGCCGCCCATGAGGCAAAATCTGCTTGGGGAAAAACCAGTGTCACTGAGCGCAGTAATACGTTATTAAAAATTGCCGACAGAATTGACGCCAATCTTGAATACCTTGCCGTTGCTGAGACTTGGGACAATGGTAAGGCGGTGCGCGAGACACTGGCAGCTGATGTGCCATTAGCGGCGGACCATTTTCGTTACTTTGCCGGTTGCATCCGTGCTCAAGAGGGGGCGATTGGCGAGATTGATGAAACCACCGTCGCCTATCACTTTCATGAACCGCTAGGCGTGGTTGGGCAAATTATCCCGTGGAACTTTCCCTTACTGATGGCAGCGTGGAAGCTCGCTCCAGCACTGGCTGCAGGCAATTGTGTGGTACTTAAGCCAGCTGAGCAAACTCCTGTATCGATCTTACTATTTATGGAGCTGATAGCGGATCTGCTGCCAGATGGCGTGGTCAATATTGTTAATGGCTTTGGCGCTGAGGCAGGCGAGGCGCTGGCAACCAGCGATAGAATCGCCAAAATTGCATTTACTGGTTCAACGCCAGTGGGCTCGAAAATTCTCGAGTGTGCGGCTAAAAACATCATTCCTTCCACGGTGGAGCTTGGCGGCAAGTCACCGAATATTTTCTTCAGTGACGTCATGCAAGCCGACGATGAGTATTTAAGTAAATGCATCGAAGGTGCGGTGTTAGCTTACTTTAACCAAGGTGAGGTATGCACTTGTCCGTCGCGTTTATTTGTACAAGAAGACATTTATGACGACTTTATTGCCAAGGTAGTGGCTCGTACGCAGGCAATTAAACGGGGCAACCCATTAGATACTGACACCATGGTTGGGGCGCAAGCATCAAAAGCACAGTTCGATAAAATCTTGAGCTACATCGATATCGGTAAGCAAGAAGGAGCTGAGGTGTTGATTGGCGGAGGAGTGGAGCAACTGAGCGGCGATCATCAGGCTGGTTATTATATTCAACCGACCTTGCTAAAAGGTCACAATCAGATGCGCGTATTCCAAGAAGAAATTTTTGGTCCGGTGATCTCCTTGTCGACCTTTAAAGATGAGCAAGAAGCACTGGAGCTGGCTAACAGCTCTGAGTTTGGACTCGGTGCCGGAGTTTGGACCAGAGACATGAATCGCGCTTATCACTTTGGCCGCAATATTGAAGCGGGTAGGGTATGGACAAACTGTTACCACATGTACCCAGCGCACGCGGCATTTGGTGGTTATAAAAAGTCAGGGATCGGCAGAGAAACCCATAAAAAAGCACTTGATCATTACCAGCAGACGAAAAACATGTTGGTAAGTTACAGCACCAGCCCTCTGGGTTTCTTTTAATATTCTAGGTGTTGTGCAGGCTGTCGTCATTGTGAGTTATGTAAAACGGTAATGGCGACAGCAACACAGCAATAAAATAACCATCAGTAAGTGTGAGAAAATAGCTATATAGCCTATCGCTTGTAAGATATTTCTTACTTTATTGAGAGCGAAATAGGTTTCTTTAAAAGAAATAAGTTAACTTTTGAGTAATTGAAATGATTAGTTTATTGATATATATAGTTTTTTATTAGGGTTTCGGCAATTAGGTCGAACTGCTGGTAAATCATCTTTATTCAGCTTCATGCAATGACTTGTCGTGAGAATAAAAAACGCTAAAGTATCTGGCAATTAATCAAATTAAATAGCAAACGGAGATGCTATGTTTAAATTCATTTCTTGGATTTTTTCCATTACCGCCTTTTCTCTGGCCGTTTTCTTTTTAACTCAGTCAAGCTATGGCCTGTTATTCACCATGATTCTTGCAGGGTTGATTGCCTTACCCAAGCAGTCTGCTGAAGTTCAGCCATTAGGGGTTAGACTTCATGCCAAGCACCTAGTAAAAGAGCATAAAACATTGAGCTCCAAAGAAGTCATGAATTTTATTATTGCTTGCTCACTGGCCGGAGCTGGCTTGTTTATGCAATGGGTATAAATTTGCGGTGTAGCACAGCAAAGACGTTTATTTGCTTTCTGTAACGCTTGTTGAAGCCGCTTGTTTAGTTGTAGACAAAGGTTATACCAATCCGCATTAATACTTGCTCAATTTGAGGGAGTAAATTTGACGCTAACTGCGTTAAAAATTTCTTATTTAGAACAACTAAATAGCAAAATTTTTGCCTTGTTATCGACGAAATTTCCTTGCCTCAAAATAGACCACTTAATTAAGCGAATTGGTATTATTCTTGTAACCTCCCCATTTTAAGTAGCTGTTATTCGTACAATTAATGAACCACTTGCGTTAAATATTTGGGCGGGAGCCCGCCAATGTCCGTACTCGGCCCTTGGTTGGCATAAATTCAAAGCCACTCAATAGTAAGTTTTTGAGATTATTTCTGAGGACACCCACTAAAACTTTACTGAAATTCGGCTTTCAACAGTTTAAATGAAAAAGCATATAAGATATCTATGATATAGATTTAGACTGGCCTGTGCTCATCAGTTAGGAAGTGTTTTAGTCAGGTCGATTAACTAAATTTATTGTGGTACAACTTCACTTCGTACTCTTCCGCGTTTTGGTTTATGACTAGAGTCCAGTTTAGCACGTCTGTAATCCGTTTCATCAAATGAATACCGTGACCAAAGCCTTGGTGTAGCATGTTCTTTCTTTTGATGTTTATTGGTTTAACAGTAACCTTGTTACTAAAGCGTAATAAGCCAAATTGCGCATTGATATGCAAAATATTCCCGCCACTGTGGTAGCAGGCATTCCCAAGAATGTTCAATAACAGTAATTGTATTAATTGTGGGTGTCCTGTTATCGATGCATCTTCAGAAACCTCTAGTTCGATTTGACTAATAAACTCAGGCTCACTTAAGTACAGAGTAAACATGGCTTTTTCCAGTTGGGGAAGCAGTAACAGCTTTTCTCCCCCATGGTGTTTATTTCGTGCCAAAGCGAGTAAAACATTAAGTTGCTCAACCATTGACGTACAGGCTTGTTTTGCCAAATTTAGTCTATCATTTGTAATTAGTGTACTATCTTCACAGTTTAAAGCGTTTTGTACTATAGTGAGAGGTGTTCGCAATTCGTGACTAACATCGTTTGCGAAAGCTTGCTCGCGTTTTAAGGTCGATTTTAACTGCCTCTGAGAAAGGTGAAAGCGGTAGAGTAGCCAAGCGCAACAACTAGTAAAGAGAGCTACTATCACCGCATTGATCACTTGTAGCAACAACAAGAAGTCATTAATTGCAAATGCTGTATCCATGTCTAGCAGGAGCCAAGTTGGTGTATTACTATCACCTCTTGCAATAAGCTTAATTGCAAACATAGATTGCTCTGAAAAAAGCCAAACCGAACTATCGTGTTTCAATGGAGTGGCTAAATCAGGTAAAGGGCTATGCAATAAAGAAAAGTAAGACCGAGACGTTGTGACATTTAATGGTTGACCAGTAGTTAAAGGGTGGTCATGGTTCGTTTTACTGGCTAAGCCATCATTGAGTTGAGTGTTGAGGTAATCACGCTCTTGCTCTAAGAGGTGGCTTGCCATAAGTTGAATAAGGGTGTTCGAAAACTGTTGGGATAAATAAATACTTGATGCGGCGGTTATCGCTATTAACAAGCCAAGTAAAACTAAAGGTTTGTTGCTAAATAATTTAAGCATCAGTTAAGCCTTTTAGCTGGTATCCAATAGTGCTAATGGTTTGAATTATTTGTTTATCAATAGCGGTACAGAGGCTTTTACGCAGCGTATATATATGAGCTTTAAGGGCGTTACTCTCAGGAGGATCACTAGGCCACACAGCATTAATCAGGTCGCGGCGAGAACTCGGATATGGGTGATCTTCCATCAACTTTTGTAAGATTTTAAAGCCTGTAGATGTGAGTGAGACTGGTTTATCTAGCCACCAAACTTGCTGTTGGCGTCTACATAGGCTTAATTGGCCTACAGCAATAACTTGTTTGGCAAATAATTGCTGGCGGCGTGCAAGTGCCTCACAACGCAAAGCTAGCTCTCGTAAGTCAAAGGGTTTTGTTAAATAGTCATCAGCACCAATAGCAAAGCCGTTAGCCTTGTCTTGATAATCGTCGCGGGCAGTCAACATTAAAATCGGTGGCCGAACTTGTACCGTCGAAAGAATTTGTTCACAGACAATCAGTCCGTCCAAGTCGGGCAAATTTAAGTCAAGCAAGATCACATCAAAAGTCCTTTTCTGCGCTAATTCCAAACCCAGTTTACCGTCCGCAGCGAAGTCAATTTGCCACCCATGACCTTCTAGAAAAGACACAAGTTGGTACGCCAAAGCCTGATTATCTTCAATAAGTAAAATTTTCATAGGTTTTGGCATCACGTACTCCTTTATTAAAGTAATGCTCTTAAGTGGTTTAACACTAAATCGGGATCATCGCGCATTATGTCATGCCCCACATGATTTAACTTAAGATGACACCCTTTGGTTACCTTAGCAAAAAGGGCTTGGTGAAGTTTTAACCATATTGCTTTACCTTCAGCCGTTTCAACAAATGCGATAGGCTTTGTTTCAACCCGCATTGATGTCAGCAAAATTGTTTTTACATTAGAAGGTAAAGGTACAACATCAGGCTTAGCATCATCAAGTGTTTGATTAAGCTTCGTTAACTGTGCAAGTAAATGCGGTGGCAACATTGTAGCAAACAGAGCATCCTCTTCAGCTACCGCCTTTGCGTTAGATGCTTTAAACCATAAGCGTTGTTGCTTAACTGCGGGGTCTATTAACATTAAACTATCTACGCTATTAGGAAAACGGCGAGCAAACTCAGTGACCACTAAACCGCCATAAGAATGACCAACCAATATTAACCGCTTTTTTGATGCAAATTGGGTGATAAGTGATTTCAAGTCTTGTATGTGGTGCTCTAAGCCAATGGGCTCTATTTGGTTCCCCGTGGGTGTATTGCCCGCCCGGTGATACCGAATCGCCAAGACGCTCTTAGGGAGGTTAGTTATGATCTCTTCCCAAACACCAGGGCCTTGAGCAAAACCCGACTCAAACACAATCACGGTATCTCCATTGCCCGAGAGCTCAATAGACAAGTTGTTTGTGTCATGTGCGTAAACTGGAGTAGATTTGGATACAGTTAACAACATCAGCATCACTATAGTCGCAGTGATATGAAAACCAAGTTTTAAAAATAGCTGCATAGATTCTCTAGACCTCTAATAATCGTTTGATGTTTAGCAAGATAACTGAAAGGAGGTAAAGGAATGGTAAAGATGCGTGATTATCGTATGTGAATTAGAGCAAAACTCATTAACCTCGTACTTTTTAAACGGTAATGATGACAAATAGACAGATACCAGCCAAAAATTTTGATTTTTAAAGAAATAGATTACTGTTATTTCTTAACTAAAGGCTTGAGGATATGTAACATGGCAACAGTCAGAAAAAGGCAAATTGAGGGCGTTCAAAACTCTATGTCAGATAAAAACGCCTAAATATCCAAGTACCCATCTCAGCCATAAACTCTTTCTGGTGTTTTGAGGCTACATACTTGATTGAATTGCGAATTTGATGAATAACACATTCCTGTACTTCTGTATTCGGGTAGATACTGGCAATCGCCTCTGGAAAGCCTTTGAGGCCATCAACACAGGCAATAAGAATGTCTCTAACACCGCGGTTATGAAGGTCAGTCAGTATGGAAAGCCGATAATTAGCCCCTTCTGACTCGGATAGGTGTAGCCCCAGTAGCTCTTTCTTGCCTTCAACATTCAAGCCTAGAATGGTGTACACCGCTTTGCTGACGTAGCGAC
>NZ_JBLWMW010000019.1:72588-77781 GCF_048515945.1 Pseudoalteromonas 'SMAR' | reverse complement strand
ATATCGCGATTGTTTTCATGATTTTATATCGCGATAAAAAGGTATCGATGTCGGCCGCAATGGTTTTACATGGATTCCGGAGCAAGTCCGGAATGACGGCCTGTAGTAGGCGCGATTTTATATCGCGATGGTTTTACCCAACCAATGGCACAACAACCGCACCGTCATTCTGAACCACACTCCGTCACCCTGAATTACACTCCGTCACCCTGAACTTGATTCAGGGTCCATGGCTAGGTCCGCGGAATAAATCCGCGGCTACGGTTAGGTGGTGTTGTTGCGCTCGGTATCGTTGCGGAATTAATTTGTTACGACCAACAAAAAAGCCCCTTGCGGGGCTTGGTGAGTGGTATTGGGGGAAAACTTACTCGAAGCTCACGGTCACTTCATTAGAGCAAATATCGCCGCTTTGGCATACTTGGTAGGTCATGCTGGTGGCGTTTACGTCGCGTGCGAAGTCGCGGTATTTGCCGCTGTTACTTACGGTATCAAGGGCGCGGCCATCGCGGTAGATGGTGACTTCATCGGCGCTGCTGCCTTGCCATGCTAGCTCTACGCGAATAAAGCCTAAGCGAGACTTGTTGGCGCGCACCACATCAAGCTCAATGTTGTCACTGCTAACCACAACGGTTTGGCTGGTGGTGTCGCTGTTACCTTCGCTGTCGGTTACGGTGAGTGACACGCTGTATTCGCCGCCTGCAGCAAACTGGTGCATAGGATTAGTATCGGTGCTGATGCTGCCATCACCAAAGTCCCATTCCCAGCTGACGATGTCGTCATTGGCGTCACGACTGTCGTCGGTAAAGTTCACGTTTAAGCCGTCTGCGCTGTAGCTAAAGCCTGCTTGCGGTGGTTGTGGTAACACTTCACCTAAGCCAGTTAGATTGAGCGTCCAGCTGTTTAGTGTACCAGTGTCGATGCCGGCGTTATCAGACACGGTGAGGGTCCAGTCGCCCGTTGCCACTTCGCCGTTAAACGCCGCTGAGTTAAAGGTTTGATTTAAGTTGTCGTCGCCACCGCCTTGACGGTTGTGCAGTGTTGCTACCGTGCCAGCCGGTGAGGTTAGTGTTACGAGCAAGTCGCCGATGTAAGTGTGGGTGATATCCACTAAGGTATTGCTATCAAACACCGTTACGCTATCGGCCACGGTAATGGTGGAAGTAATACCTGTGGCGTCGTTATCTGGGATCTCCACTGGAGTAGTGTTTTGGTAGCTGAACTCGTTCAGTCCTTGTGGCAACACATACAGTGATACCGTTTCTTGGTCGCTTAGCTCACCTGATGTGGCATCTAGAGTAAAGCTGTAATCGCCCCATTGTGTTTCTGTCGTTGTAGGTACGGTTAATGTCACTGTGTCACCCGGCATCGCCACTTCTGCCGACAGCGTAGCGCCAGCAATTGGTGATGTTAGGCTAAGGTCAATGCTGCCTTGCCAATCGGCCACTGAGCTAAAGCTAAACTCGTACGTTGCCGTATCGCCTGCGGTGATCTCTTGATTACCAGGGCGTGCCGACACTCTAAAGCCAGGCTCCGGATCGGCATCGATCACCGCCTGATTCACATTTAGACGTTTACCAGAAACGGTTTTGTCGGCTAAATCGGCGTTATCGTCACCGCTTTGCATCAGTAGGTTTTTCAGTTCAATGGCGGAAAGTGTCGGGTTAATAGACAGCACCAAGGCTGCAGCACCGGCAACATGCGGCGTCGCCATCGACGTACCTGAATAGCTTGAGTAGCCGCCACCTGGTACGGTGGATAAAATATCGCTACCTGGTGCGCCCATGTCCACAGACGTTACACCCCATTGCGAGAAAGAAGACATGGCATCGGTGTGGGTGGTGCTGGCAATTGCCAGAACGCTGTCTTGCTCGTAGCTTGATGGGTAATGTGGGTTTTGGTCGTTATCAACCGCACTGTTACCGGCCGCTGCAACAAACAGTATGTCAGCGTTTTCACTGGCAGTGATGGCATCAGACAACGCTTGGCTAAAGCCGCCGCCACCCCAGCTGTTATTGGTTACGCGAACATTATGACCTGCGTCTTTCAGCGCCACCATGTAGTCAATACATTCAATGGCATCTGAGGTTGACCCCGAGCCTGAAGCACTTAAGAACTTACAGCCCACAATCGACACTTCGTGGTTAACCCCAGCCACGCCTAGCGCGTCGTTACCAGTTGCGCCAATGGTGCCCGATACGTGCGTACCATGGCCTTGGTCGTCCATCGGATCGCCGGTGCCGGTAATGGCATTAATACCATAGACATCATCAATGTAGCCATTGTCGTCGTTATCGATGCCATCGCCGGCAATTTCTCCAGGGTTTTGCCAAGCATTGGCGGCAAGATCCGGGTGAGTGTAGTCGACCCCAGTATCAATCACGCCGACAATCACATCGCGAGACCCCACAGTGATATCCCACGCTTCGGGGGCGTCGATATCAGCATCTGCTGTGCCACCAGTTTGGCCTGTGTTGTTTAAACCCCATAGCTCATCAAAACGGCTATCGTCAGGAATGCCCAGTGCTTGAACTTGATAGTCGGGTTCAACGTATTCAACGGCAGGGTGCTTGGCCAGCTTGGCAATGGCTTCTTTGGCGTTGTTATCATTAAGTTTAAAGTTGGCTAAACGGCCTTTTAATACATGGCGATATTTGTCATCGATGCCATCGGCGTTGCGGTCTGCCATAGTGGCTTTCACTAGGTTACGAGCGTTGGCACGCAGGGCTGCCGAAGTGTTTTCTTTAAATACCACTAAGATGCTGTCATCTGCGATGGTTTTGGTGGTTTCAATTTGTACTGCCGCTTGTGCTGATAAGGTTAAAGCCGGCAGTAGCGCCAAGCTTAATTTCGAAAGTTTTGATTTCATTATTATTCCTATTCATTTTTTGTGACTAATGGCTTGGTTAGCCAAGTCTTGAATTAACGCTCTGGTATGAATGGTGGTTTTGATTGGCAACGTTTAAAAACCTAGTCTCTGTTTTTGCGATATGCAATGTAAAAAAATAGTTAAAATTTAAAACCCCTCTTTTTTGTGGTTTTGACTGAATCAAATACGCCTAAATTAGTGCTTTTTTATGGCTGTGATTGCGTGGTGGTTGATGTATGTTTGCTCATGCTTTTTTGGTAGTGCGACTTTTCTATTTACTTATTTTTCTTGTTTTTTGTTTTATATAGCTGAAATTGAATGGATTTTTATTTCATAAAAACTGCTAATTTATCTTCACCTGTTCCCAATTTAGAGTGGTTGAAGGCGTGTCGTTATAACTTAGTTCGTTTGTGCATATTGGCAGCGGATAGAGAAAGTAACAGTAAGCGAATACGCCAAATGTAAACTTCTGGTAACCATTTGGATGGTGAGTAATTCAATGTCAGCCAGCGAGGCTGGCATACATTAAGTATAAATTTGCGTGCAGTGGAGTCCGGCAACAACTCTAATCAAACTTTGTACTTACACAAAAATAATACAGAGATCTCTAAGGAGAACAGTGTGAAGTTTTCAAAATCAATCGTAAGCGCTGCTATCGCTATTGCGCTAACACATTCTACAGCAGCACTGGCTGCAGATAAGGCAGACAAGCCACTGTCGACATCGGTGCTTGCCCAAGCTGAAAGAGCTGCCGGTGAAAACAACGAACTTACCATTTCGCAAACCGCAGGCAATCAAGGTGGCAATGAACTGGAAACCACGCAGTTAGGTACGGCAAATTTAACCGAGATCACCACCGTCGGTGACAATAACGCAACTGTGGCAACCCAAAACGGTTCTGATAACGCTGCTTTTATTACCACCACAGGGGACAACAACACCCAAACCTATACTCAAGATGGCGAAGTCAATGGCGTAGCAACAGAGCTAAACGGTGATGCTAATAACATTGATGTTATGCAGTCAGGCAGCGGTTTATTAGGCATTAATAACGAAGCCATTAACAAAATCACTGGCGACCAAAATAACATTACAGTGACCCAAGGCGCTGGTGGCCATTGGTTTTATAACTTAGATATGCAAGGCAGCCAAAACACCGTATCGGCAACGCAATCGGGTACCTGGAATGAGGCAACGCTGGAGTCGGTTCAAGGTGATATGAACGACATCGCGTTGGACCAAAATGGCTTTTATAACCAATTTGGCGTGGTCAGTATTGAAGGCAGTAATAACGAAATTGAAACGCGGCAAAGCGGCGACTACAACGAAATCCAAATTGAGACCCTAATTGGCGACAATATCGAAGTGGCGATTGAGCAGTCTGAAGGGGAAGACAATACGGTTTCTGTGTTTGAGATTTCAGGCAGCGATAATGAACTCAGTATTGATCAAGAAGGCTCGTTAAACAGCTTTACCTCAGACATGTTGATAGGCGCCGACAACGAGGTAGTGGCACAACAAAATGGTAACGAGAACCAAGCCGCCGCGGATGTCATTGGTGATGATAACCAGTTTATGGCACTGCAAGATGGCAATAACAACGATGTGTATTTAGGTGTGGCTGGCAACAACAATGAGTTTAGTGCCATGCAACTGGGCGATAACAACCAAGCCCATGTTGCTAATTTTAATGGCAACAACAACGATGTGGATGTCACCCAAAGCGGCAGTGAGAACGAAGTGCTGGTGCAGTCTTCTTACCCTGATGTCAGCCTTGCCAGCAACGACAACCAAATTGATATTGCCCAAGACGGTATGGGCAATGGCGCAGCAGTCACCATGAGCAGTGTGTTTGATAGCAGCAGTAACCAAGTGGACATTGCACAATCTGGTGAACTTAATGCTATTGATATCATGCTTGAAGGCAGCCGCAATATGCTCGACATCACCCAAAGTGGCGACAATAACTTTGTGGTCGGCATGGACCAGGGCGCCTTTGTTATTAACGGTGACGACAACAGCCTAACGGTAAGCCAGCTCGGCAACGGCAACCTAGTACAAGGCGGCATCGCCAGCAGCGGCCAAAATATCACCGTCACCCAAGTAGGCGACAACAACGTAGCCACCATCACGCAACAATAAAAAACCCATACCGTGACCCTGAATTTTATTCAGGGTCTACTGGGTTCGCGGAGTAAATCCGCGGCTACGGGTTGGGTGGTTTGTTGACCGCGATGTTTAATACACGCGCACAATGTCGTAGCAGCGATTTTATATCGCGATAAGAAGATATCGATGTCGGTGCAATGGTTTTATATGGATTTCGG